>JALTLT010000280.1 GCA_027001815.1 Gammaproteobacteria bacterium
GGAGTGAAGCTCGTGGAGGGGATCGAGGCCCTCGAGGAGGAGGTGAAGCGGCTGCTCGGCTCCCGGCTCGTGACCCCCCAGACCGGCCCCGGGGGGCTGCCGGTGGACGTGGTGCTGGTGGAGGGCGCCAGCGCCATCGAGAGGGAGCTCTACCTGGGGGCGGTGGTCGACCGCGGCAGCGAGCGGGTGGCGGTGATGGCCTCCGCGGCCGGCGGCATGGATATCGAACAGGTGGCCGCCGAGACCCCCGACAGGATCCTGGTCGAGAAGGTGGATCCGGTGGTCGGCCTGATGCCCTGGCAGTGCCGGCGCCTCGCCTTCGGCCTGGGGCTGGACGGCGCCCAGACCCGCCAGTTCGTGCAGATCGCCACCCGACTCTACCGGCTCTTCATGGAGCGGGATCTGAGCCTGGTGGAGATCAACCCCCTGATCGTCACCGCCGGGGGCGAGCTGATGGCCCTGGACGCCAAGATCAACATCGACGACAGCGCCCTCTATCGCCAGCCGGAGCTGCTGGAGCTGCGCGACCCCACCCAGGAGGACCCCATGGAGCACGCCGCCGCCCGGCACGATCTCAATTATGTGGCGCTGGACGGATACATCGGCTGCATGGTCAACGGCGCCGGTCTGGCCATGGCCACCATGGATCTCATCAAGCTGCACGGCGGCGAGCCGGCCAACTTCCTCGACGTGGGCGGAGGCACCACCGCGGAGCGGGTGACGGAGGCCTTCAAGCTGATCCTTTCCGATCCCAAGGTGCGCGGCATCCTGGTCAACATCTTCGGCGGCATCGTCCGCTGCGACCTGATCGCCGAGGGGATCGTCGCCGCGATCCGCGAGGCGGAGGTCTCCGTGCCGGTGGTGGTCCGGCTGGAGGGAACCAACGTGGAGGAGGGGCGCCGGATCCTGGCCGAGAGCGGCCTGGAGATCATCGCCGCCGAGGATCTCACCGACGCCGCCCGCAAGGTGGTGGCCGCAGCGGGGAAAAGCCAATGAGCATTCTGGTCGACAAGCACACCCGGGTGATCTGCCAGGGTTTCACCGGCAAGCAAGGCACCTTCCACTCGCAGCAGGCACTGGAGTACGGAACCCGCCTGGTGGGGGGCGTCACTCCCGGCAAGGGGGGCACCACCCATCTCGGCCTGCCGGTCTTCGACACCGTCCACGACGCAGTGCGGGAGACCGGGGCCGACGCCACCATGATCTATGTCCCGGCCGCCTTCGCCGCAGACGCCATCCTCGAGGCGGCAGACGCCGGCATCGAGCTGATCGTCTGCATCACCGAGGGGATCCCGGTACTGGACATGCTGCGCGTGAAGGACGCCCTCAACCACTACGACGCCCGCCTGATCGGCCCCAACTGCCCCGGCATCATCTCCCCCGGCAAGTGCAAGATCGGCATCATGCCGGGGCAGATCCACCAGGAGGGGCGGGTGGGGATCATCTCCCGTTCCGGCACCCTCACCTACGAGGCGGTCTTCCAGACCACCCGCGAGGGGCTCGGGCAATCCACCTGCGTCGGCATGGGGGGGGACCCCATTCACGGCCTCGGATTCGTCGACTGCCTCTGCCTCTTCGAACAGGATCCCCAGACCGAGGCGATCGTGCTGGTGGGCGAGATCGGCGGCAGCGACGAGGAGGCGGCAGCGGAGCTGATCCGCAAGCACATTTCCAAGCCGGTGATCGCCTACATCGCCGGGGTGACCGCCCCTCCCGGCAAGCGGATGGGTCACGCGGGTGCCATCATCAGCGGTGGCAAGGGGACCGCCGCGGAGAAGTATGCCGCGCTGGAGAGGGCCGGGGTGATCACCGTCCGTTCGCCGGCGGAGATCGGCAGCGCGGTGGCGGAGGCGTTGCGTGGCTGAGGCACCGGATCTACGCATCCGCATCGCCATCGCCCAGGTGGACCTGCTGGTGGGGGACATCGAGGGCAACTGCCAACGGGTGATCGACGAGGCGGGGCGCGCCCGCGACGAGCTCGGCGCGGCGGCCGTGGTCTTTCCCGAACTCACCCTCTGCGGCTATCCGCCCGAGGACCTGCTGCTGCGGCCGGCCCTCCACGAGCGGGTGGAGCGGGCCCTCGAACGGCTTCGCCGGGAGGTGCGCGGCATCACCCTGGTGGTGGGCCACCCCCACCGGGAGCACAACCTCACCTTCAACAGCGCCTCGGTGCTGCACGATGGCCACACCCTGGGCCGTTACCACAAGCGGCATCTGCCCAACTACGGGGTGTTCGACGAGAAACGCTACTTCAGTCCGGGCGACCGTCCCTGCGTGGTGGAGCTGGGCGGCCTCCGGGTGGGGATCACCATCTGCGAGGACGTCTGGAATCCGGGCCCGGTCTGCCAGGCGGTGGAGGCGGGGGCCGAGGCGATCCTCAATCTCAACGCCTCCCCGTTCCACCTGGACAAGGGGCGGGAGCGCGAGCGGGCACTGGAAGACCGGATCCGCGAGGCCGCCGTGCCCATCGTCTATGTCAACCTGGTGGGCGGCCAGGACGAACTGGTGTTCGATGGCGAGTCGTTCGTCATGGACGGTGACGGCCGTGTCACCCAACGCGCCCCCGCCTTCCTGGAGGCGCTGCTGCCGGTGGAACTCTCCCGCATCGGCGGTCGGGTCCAGCCCCTGCCGGGGGCCATGGCACCGGTCCTCTCGGAGGAGGAGAGCGCCTATCGGGCGCTGGTGCTCGGGGTGCGCGACTATGTGGAGAAGAACGGCTTCCCGGGCGCGGTGATCGGGCTTTCGGGGGGGATCGACTCCGCCCTCACCCTGGCGGTGGCGGTGGACGCGCTGGGTGCCGAACGGGTGGTGGGGGTCTCCATGCCCTCCCGCTATACGGCGAAGATCAGTATCGAGGATGCCCGTATCGAGGCGGAACGGTTCGGCTGCGAGTTCCACATCCTGCCCATCGAGCCCCCTTTCCAGGCCTTTCTGGACACCCTCTCCGGCCTCTTCGCCGGCCTCCCGGCGGACACCACCGAGGAGAACATCCAGGCCCGCTGCCGCGGCATCCTGCTGATGGCCATTTCCAACAAGCGGGGCCACATCGTCCTCACCACCGGCAACAAGAGCGAGATGGCTGTGGGCTACGCCACCCTCTATGGCGACATGGCGGGCGGCTTCGGAGTGCTCAAGGACGTGCCCAAGACACTGGTCTACCGTCTGGTGGAGTACCGCAACAGCGTCTCGCGGGTGATCCCGCAACGGGTCGTCGAGCGCCCCCCCTCGGCGGAGCTGGCGCCCGATCAGCGGGACGAGGATGCCCTCCCCCCCTACGCGGTGCTCGACCCGATCCTGGAGCGCTACGTGGAGCGGGATCAGTGTGTGGAGGAGATCGTCGCCGCCGGTTTCGACCGGGAGACGGTGATGAAGGTGGTGACCATGGTGGACCGCAACGAGTACAAACGGCGCCAGGCGCCGCCGGGAGTGCGCATCACCTCCCGCGCCTTCGGCCGCGACCGCCGCTATCCCATCACCAACGGCTTCGGCCGTCACCGGGGCCGGCCTGAATAGCGCGCCGGGGGACCGGCGTCACCAGGAAAAGACACCCTCGTCACGCCGCACCTTTAACAGGATGTTGAAAAGGGCCATCCTGGCCTTTTTCAACGCCGGAAGCCGAAAATGCGATTTCCGGCTTCCTCACGTAAGACGGCGGTGCATCCATGCACCGCGGCACAGGCTGCCGAAAAACGGTGTTTTCAACAGCCTGTCAGGTGTGACGCACGGTCCGGGACGCTCCCGCGTCCCCCCGGAGACCGGGCGCGGCACCGGGGCCGT
>JALTLT010000281.1 GCA_027001815.1 Gammaproteobacteria bacterium
GGAGGAATGTCCACCGGACATTCCTCGTTTTCCGGCTCACCCCTGCCGCCAACGCCCCCGGGAGGGCCTTCCCGCCTCTCGGGGCAGAGTGACCTTCAGCTTGAAGTCCGACAGGCTGCCGGCCTCATTGAAAACGTGAGGAAGCCGGAAATCGCATTTTCGGCTTCCGGCGTTGAAAAAGGCCAGGACGGCCTTTTTCAACATCCTGTTAAACCATAGCCACCGCTATGCTTTTTCGGACGATCGTCCAACCTGCTTTGCCAGCTTCACCCTGAAACCGGATCCTTGGCGCAATATCCGGGCTGGCAGCAGCTCTGTTCTCCTGGTGACGCGGCTCCTCCGGCGTCACCAACCTCCGGTGTGTGCCTGGCCAAAAAAAACCCTGCCGGGGGAAGCGGGCAGGGTTCAGTGCGCACAATGCATGCGCCGGAGGAGTCGTCACATTCGCAAACATCGTCGATCAAGGGGAGGGCCGATTTCCCAATCGAATCCCCTTGGCTCAGTCACGTTAGCGGCAGGGGATGGAGAAGCTTTAGGGCGATTTCGAAAAAAAAATTGAGGATAACTCTGAACAATTCATCCTCACGTACGGCGGTGCATCCATGCACCGCGGCACAGGCTGTCGAAAAAGGCCGTCCGGCGATCAGCCGACCGTGTCCTGACGGCGTGCCGGGGGGTGCTCGGAGCCGCCCTTCAGCCGGCGTGCCACCGCCGCCTCCCGCAGCAGCCGCTCCAGGGGCTGGGGCGGGAGCGGCTCGGCATTGAGCGGCAGGTCGCGAAGTGCCTGATGCCTGCGGAGGATGACGAAGTAGTCCGAAGGGGCCAGCAGGGAAGAGGCCAGTTGCAGTCCGCGATCCAGGTGGGTCCACGCCCCGAGGGTGCGCCGGCTGAGGAGGAGCTGTCCGTACACCAGCTCCACCAGGGCCTGGCGCCGCTCGTTTTCCGCCAGCTTGAGCAGCCGTTCGCGGAAGCTCTCCAGGGAGCGCCCCATCCAGAAGGAGAGGATCATCTCCATCACTTCGCTGTCGGGCCCGGGGAGGGCGGGGAAGCGGGCGGCCAGGGTGTTGCGGCGCAGCTCCAGCAGGCAGTGGCCGGCGGCCTCCGCATCCAGCGGTTCGGCATGCCATGCGCTGAGCAACAGCTCCCCGCGCGGACCCGTCGCGAACAGCTCTTCTACCCGATGCATGGCTCCTCCTGCAGGCGGGGTGCACATCGCCTGCCAAAGGCGATACACTTTGAGTGTTACCGCAACCGGGATGGCAGGGCGCCTGTCGGAGCGTTCGCCTTCTCCCGGCGGATCTTTTCCGCTTCCGTCGAGTTGCCGACCGCGGGAGACGATGTCTCTCCGCGACCGGCCGAAAGGGGGGGGCTGTCGTTTGGGCCCTCCTCCACTCCCCGTTAGAGTATCGGAGCCGTTACCATGCCGCAATCCTTCCCCTCCGCCACCCGCCGCTTCCCTCACGTCCGCAAGCGCCGCATGCGCCGTGACGATTTCAGCCGTCGCCTGATGCGGGAGACGCGGCTCTCCACCGACGACCTCATCTATCCGGTCTTCGTCCTGGAGGGGAGCGGGCAGCGCGAGGCGGTCGGCTCCATGCCGGGCATCGAGCGGCTCTCCATCGATCTGCTGCTGGCCGAGGCCGAGGGGCTGATGGAGCTGGGCATCCCGGCGGTGGCGCTCTTTCCCGTCACCCCCCAGGAGGCGAAGAGCGAGGATGCCCGTGAGGCGTGGAACCCGGAGGGGCTGGCCCAGCGGGCGGCGCGGGCCCTCAAGGAGCGCTTCCCCGAGCTGGGGGTGATCACCGACGTGGCCCTCGACCCCTTCACCACCCATGGCCAGGACGGCCTGATCGACGAGAGCGGCTACGTGCTCAACGACGAGACGGTCGAGGTGCTGGTGCGCCAGGCCCTCTCCCACGCCGAGGCGGGCGCCGACGTGGTGGCCCCCTCCGACATGATGGATGGCCGGGTGGGGGCGATCCGCGAGGCGCTGGAGGCGGCCGGCCACATCCACACCCGCATCCTCGCCTACTCCGCCAAGTACGCCTCCAGCTTTTACGGCCCGTTCCGCGATGCGGTCGGCTCGGCGGCCAACCTGGGGGGCGGCAACAAGTACACCTACCAGATGGATCCGGCCAACAGCGACGAGGCGCTCCACGAGGTGGCCCTCGACATCGACGAGGGGGCCGACATGGTGATGGTCAAGCCCGGGATGCCCTATCTGGACATCGTGCGGCGGGTCAAGGAGAGCTTCCGGATCCCCACCTTCGTCTACCAGGTGAGCGGCGAATATGCCATGCTCAAGGCGGCGGCCGCCAACGGCTGGCTCGACGAACGGGCGGTGGTGATGGAGTCGCTGCTTTCCATCCGCCGTGCCGGCGCCGATGCCATTCTCACCTATTTCGCCCGCGACGCGGCCCGCTGGCTGAGGGAGGAGCAGTGAGCGAGGTACGCAGGCGGGAGGAGGCCCCCCCCGTGCCCGACATCGACCTGTCGGGACACGAGTGGTACATCAATCGCGAACTCTCCCTGCTGCAGTTCCAGTGGCGGGTGCTCAGCCAGGCCAAGGACGAGGAGACGCCGCTGCTGGAGCGGGTGCGGTTCCTCTGCATCTCCAGTACCAACCTGGACGAGTTCTTCGAGATCCGGGTGGCCGGCCTCAAGCACAAGCAGGCACTCGGCTCCATCGTCACCGGTGCCGACGGCCTCACCCCCGAGCGGGTGCTGGCCGCCATCTCCCGCGAGGCCCATGCCCTGGTGGAGGAGCAGTACCGGGTCCTCAACGAGATTCTCCTTCCGGCCCTGCGTCGCCAGGGGGTCTGCTTTCCCCGCCGCTCCGAATGGAATCGCGAGCAGGTGGAATGGATCAGCGACTACTTCGATACCCAGCTCGCCCCCATGCTGAGTCCGCTCGGGCTCGATCCCGCCCACCCCTTTCCGCGGGTCTACAACAAGAGCCTCAACTTCATCGTCTCGCTGGAGGGGAAGGACGCCTTCGGGCGCGACTCCGGCACCGCCATCGTCCAGGCGCCCCGCTCCCTGTCGCGGCTCATCGAGCTGCCGGCGGAGCTCTCCGACGCCCCCTATACCTTCGTCTTCCTCTCCTCGGTGATCCACGCCCACGTGGACCGGCTCTTCCCCGGCATGAAGGTGACCGGCTGCCACCAGTTCCGGGTCACCCGCGACTCCGACCTCTTCGTCGACGAGGAGGAGGTGGACGACCTCATGCGCGCCCTCAAGGGCGAGCTGCACGCCCGCCGCCTCGGCGACACGGTGCGGCTGGAGGTGGCCGACTCCTGCCCCGACGAGATGGCCCTCTTCCTGCTGCGCCAGTTCAAGCTGGGCGAAAAGGATCTCTACCGGGTCAACGGACCGGTCAACCTCAACCGGCTGGTGGCGATCCACGAACTGGTGGATCGCGACGACCTCAAGTACCCCCCCTTCACCCCCGGGGTCCCCAGGCGGCTGCGCAACCAGAAGGATCTGTTCGCCGTCATCCGCCAGGGGGACATCCTGCTCCACCACCCCTACCAGTCCTTCCTGCCGGTGCTCGAGCTGCTGCGCCAGGCCGCCCGCGACCCGGACGTGCTGGCCATCAAGCAGACCCTCTACCGCACCGGCGTGGAGTCACCTCTGGCGCGTGCCCTGATGGACGCCGCCCGGGCCGGCAAGGAGGTGACGGTGGTGGTGGAGCTGCGCGCCCGCTTCGACGAGGAGGCCAACATCGAGCTGGCCACCCGCCTGCAGGACGCCGGTGCCCACGTGG
>JALTLT010000282.1 GCA_027001815.1 Gammaproteobacteria bacterium
GAGGAGGGGGGGCCGTGAGCGGGGGGCATCCCCTTTACCAGGGTGTTGAAAAAGGCCGTCCTGGCCTTTTTCAACACCGGAAGCCGAAAATACCGTTTCCGGTTTCCTTGCGTTTTCAATGACTTGCCGTCATTGAAAACGGCGGTGCATCCACGCGCCGCGGCACAGGCTGCCGAAAAAGGGTGTTTTTCAACAGCCTGTTACTCGGTGCGCGCCTCGCGGCGGTGAGCCAGGAACCACTCCAGGGTATCGTGGATGCCCCTCTCCAGAGGGATGGAGGGGCTCCAGCCCAGCGCCTTCAGCCGGGAGACATCCAGCAGCTTGCGGGGCGCCCCTTCCGGACGCGAGGTGTCGAAGCGGATCCGGCCGCCGTAGCCGGTCGCCCGGCGCACCGTCTCCGCCAGCTCCGCGATGCTCACCTCCTCACCGGTACCCACGTTGACGATCTGCTCGTCGCTGTAGTGTTCCACCAGGAAGAGCAGGGCGTCGGCCAGGTCGTCCACGTGGAGGAACTCCCGCAACTGGCGACCGCTGCCCCACACCTCCACTTCCGGCGCGTCGCTCTCCTTCGCCTCCACGAACTTGCGCAGCAGCGCCGGCAGCACGTGGGAGGTGGTGAGACTGAAGTTGTCGCCCGGGCCGTAGAGATTGGTGGGCATCAGGCTGATGGCGTCGAAACCGTACTGGCGGCGGTAGGCCTGGCACATCTTGATGCCGGCGATCTTGGCCACCGCATACCACTGGTTGGTGGGCTCCAGGGGGCCGGTGAGCAGATGCTCCTCGCGCATCGGCTGCGGCGCCTCGCGGGGATAGATGCAGGAGGAGCCGAGAAAGACCAGCTTCTCCACCTCCGCCCGCCACGCCCCGTCGATGACGGCGTTCTGGATCAGCAGGTTGTCGCGGATGAAATCGGCGGGACGGGTGTCGTTGGCGTGGATGCCGCCGACCCGCGCCGCGCAGTCGATCACCAGCCGGGGCCGGCTCTCGGCGAGAAAGCGTGCCACCTCCTCCTGGCGGGTGAGATCGAGTTCCCGGCGGGTGCGCAGCAGCAGGTTGTGATGGCCCCTCGCACGCAGCGCGCGCACCACCGCCGAGCCCACCAGGCCGCGGTGGCCGGCGACGAAGACCGGGTCGTCGGGGGCGAGGCGGAAGAGGGGCGCGTCACTCATTGCGTTCGAAGGTGCGGAACCCCTCGCGGCGGCAGAGGGCGTCGCGCTCCGCCTCGATGAGATCCTCCCGCACCATCTCCCGCACCAGCTCCCGGAAAGTGACCTTCGGCTCCCAGCCCAGCCGCTGCTTGGCCCGGGAGGGGTCGCCGAGCAGGGTCTCCACCTCGGTGGGCCGGTAGTAGCGGGGATCGACGGCGACGACGGTGCGGCCGGTGGCCTCGTCGATACCCACCTCGTCGATGCCGCTCCCCTGCCAGCGGATCGCCATGCCCAGCTCGGCGGCGGCGTTCTCCACGAACTCCCGCACCGAATGCTGCTCGCCGGTGGCGATGACGAAGTCCTCCGGCGCCTCCTGCTGCAGCATCAGCCACTGCATCTCCACGTAGTCGCGGGCGTGGCCCCAGTCGCGCAGGGCGTCCAGGTTGCCGAGCCAGAGACACTCCTGCATGCCGAGCTTGATGCGGGCCAGGGCGCGGGTGATCTTGCGGGTGACGAAGGTCTCGCCGCGGATCGGCGACTCGTGGTTGAAGAGGATGCCGTTGCAGGCGTAGATGCCGTAGGCCTCCCGGTAGTTGACGGTGATCCAGTAGGCGTAGAGCTTGGCCACCGCGTAGGGGGAGCGGGGATAGAAGGGGGTGGCCTCGGTCTGGGGAACCTCCTGGACCTTGCCGTAGAGTTCCGAGGTGGAGGCCTGGTAGAAGCGGGTCTTCTGTTCCAGCCCCAGCATGCGAATCGCCTCCAGCATGCGCAGGCAGCCCAGGGCGTCGCAGTTGGCGGTGTATTCGGGGGTCTCGAAGGAGACCGCCACGTGGCTCTGTGCACCCAGGTTGTAGATCTCGTCGGGTTGCACCTCCTGGACGACCCGGATCAGGTTGGTGGCGTCGGTGAGATCGCCGTAGTGGAGGATGAAGCGCTTCTCCTCCTCGTGGGGATCCTGGTAGAGGTGGTCGATACGGTCGGTGTTGAAGAGAGAGGCGCGGCGCTTGATGCCGTGGACCTCGTACCCCTTCTCCAGCAGCAACTCTGCCAGATAGGCGCCGTCCTGGCCGGTGATGCCGGTGATCAGTGCGCGTTTCACGGTCGATGGAACTCCTTTCTCTGCTCGGGGAGGCGGCGGTCCGCCAGGAAATCTTACAGTTCCGGGCGTGGAATGCAAAAAACGCGCCGCCTCTTTGGCAGGATGTCGAAAAAGGCCGTCCTGTCCTTTTTCGACGCCGGAAGCCGAAAATGCGATTTCCGGCTTCCTCACGTTTTCAATGAGGCTGGCAGCCTGTCGGCCTTTGATAGGCCGTCAGGTTCTGGTGCATTCCGCGCGAGGCCCCGAGAGGCGGGAAGGCCCTCCCGGGGGACGCCGTGAACCCTTTTCGGCTGTGCTGTCCTGCTTCGCCGAAAAGGCCGGCCCCGCCATCCCTGGCGGGGCGTTCGGAGCGCTTCCTTCGTCCACTGGACGAAGGGTCTCTCCTCACCCCTGGGGGCTCGTCGGCGGCCTGCGGCGCTGCGCGGTCCTGCTCCGCTTGCAGGGCCGGGGCTTGCCCTCCGTGGCAAGCCCGTTCGCCGGGAGGAATGTCCACCGGACATTCCCCGTTTTCCGGCTCACCCTTGCCGCCAACGCCCCCGGGAGGGCCTTCCCGCCTCTCGGGGCGGAGTGACCTTCAGCTTGAAGTCTGACAGGCTGCCGAAAAACGGTGTTTTTCGGCAGCCTGTCAGGTTCTGGCGAGCCTGGCGGCCACCACCGCCGCGCCGAGCAGACCGAGAGCCGGTTCCGTCACCACCTGCACGGGGAAGCGCTCCATCAAGCCGCTCATTCTCCCCTTGGCGCGAAAGGCGGCCAGGAAAGGCCCACTCTTCAGATGAGGCAGGATGCGGGGGGCGATGCCCCCTGCCAGGAAGAGCCCCCCGGTGGGCATGAGGGTCAGGGCCAGGTTGCCCGCCTGGGCGCCGAAGGCGAACACGAAGCGCTCCAGCGCCTCGACCGCCACCGGGTCCTCCCCCCTCTCCGCGGCGTGCTGAATGGTGGCCGGCAGATCCTCCTCTCCCGCCTCCTCCAGGCTCTGCGTGGGAGTGTGACGGCGGGTCTCGCAGAGGAAACGGAACATTGCCGCCAGGCCGGGCCCCGAGACCACCCGCTCCCAGGAGGCGTGGCCGTGACGATCGCGCAGCCAGGCGGCGAAGGCGGTGCCGGTGGCGTCGGCCGGGGCGTAGTCGGCGTGTCCCCCCTCCGTGGGCTGGACCCGCCACTCCTCTCCGCACCGCGCCAGCCACGCCTGGCCGAGGCCGGTGCCGGCGCCGATCAGGGCGCGAGGTCCCCCTTCGATCGGATCGCCTGGCTGGAGGGTGACGAGACGTTCCGGCGAGACCATCTCCAGGCCGTGGGCGGCCGCCTCGAAGTCGTTGAGCAGTCGTACCGGCACCTCTCCGAGGGATGCCGAGAGGCCCGCTTCGTCGAAGCACCAGGGCAGGTTGGTGAGGCGGGCGTGGCGGATCCCCCCCAAACGCTCCACCGGTGCGGCGACCGCCAGGGCGGCGGCCGCAGGCCGTGCCGCCATCTCCGTCAGGAATCGGTCCAGATGG
>JALTLT010000283.1 GCA_027001815.1 Gammaproteobacteria bacterium
CGCAGCCAGCGCTCCCACAGCCATGTTGGCCAGGCTTGCCGCAGAATGACTGCGGCGGCGCCTGTCCGCCTCGCTGTGAAAGCGCTGGCTGTGGCTGAATGTAATGTAAACCCTTGCCGGGTTAATATTGGATGGGTTTCTCCGAGGAAGGAGGAGCCAGACATGAGGGCGGTGCCGGGAGAAGGGAGACCCGACAGAGGTTTCCGGGCACCGGAAGTCCCCGTGCTCTTCCAGGAGGGGAGACGAACAACAACCTGCTCTAAGGAGGAACTGTCATGTCACGATATCTCATCCTTGCCCCTGTTCTCGCACTCCTCTTGTTCACCCAGAACGCGACGGCGGAGAGCGGTGTGGCGTTCAGCGTCGAAGGTACCCGTATCGAGCGCGCGGAGGGCGCCGCGCCGGCCACCGATATCCGCAATTTCCTGGATGTCGCGCCGGTAATCTCCGAGCTGGTCGTGATGGATGCCAACAACAACGTCGTCACCGATCTGGTCCGGGGCGGCCAGTACTCCTTCATGGCCTATTTCGTGGATCCCATCTGCATGCCTTTCGAGCTGGCGGAGGGCTTCTTCCGGGCCAACGGGAAGATGGTCTACAACATCTCCTCGGTCTGGGATTACAGCGCCGACTGCAACACCATCGGTGCCGGCTTCGTGCTGACCGTACCCATGAACGCCCCGCTGGAGAGCTACACCTGGGGTGCCCGTATCGTCAACGCCGAGGGTACCGACACCTTCTACCCCGGTTACTTCAACATCGTCCAGTGACAGGTGGTTGAATTTCCCCGGGGATGGGCTTTTTCGACATCCCGGCAGGGGGCGGAGTGACCTTCAGTTCGAAGTCCGACAGGCCGCCAGGTCATTGAAAACGGCGGTGCATCCCTGCACCGCGGCACAGGCTGCCGAAAAACGGCGTTTTTCGGCAGCCTGCCAATGCCTTCTGCCCGGACCGCAATCGAACGCAACCGGCTGAAGGATTTCCGGGGGTGGCCGATGAGATGATTTGGGAAACCCTGTATCCAGGGAGCGGGCCAACCTGATTCCATGAGGAGGCCAGAACATGATGACCAGACTTCTCGTGAGCGCCGTCCTGGCGGTGCTCGGTTTCGTATCCGTTGCAGGGGCGGGGGAGGTGCCACTCCAGGCCCCGGAGGGCAAGGCGCCGCTGCGCACCCTCGGCATGCCGCAGAAGGGTATCTCCGATCTCGACAGGTTCATCGCCAATGCGCCGGTGATCGAGTCGATCCATATCGAAAACGCCTACTTCACCCCCGTCACCGAACTGGTGCCGGGGCAGCTCTACTATTTCTGGGTCAACTTCGTCGCCGGGGTGTGCGAGCCCTTCACCGTCGATCTCGGCTTCTTCCGGCCCGACGGGAAGATGGTATACCGGAGCTCCAGCACCTTTACGGGAAGCAACTGCAACGTCACCGGTGTCGGCATCCCTCTCACGGTGCCGGCGAACGCCCCCCTTCAGACCTACACCTGGGGTGCCAGGGCAGAAAACGCCTATGGTACCGACACCTTCTATCCCGCCTCCTTTACCATCGTTCCCTGGTAGTCGCTGCCGGTGGTGTTCTTCCGCTCCCCCCCCCCGATCCGACGGGATCGGGGGGGGAGGGGTAATTCGAGACCCCCCCGACCCTCTGTTCAGGCATCTCTTCGGAGGAACCCGTTCGCGGAACAGGGTTGGCCGGGGCTCCGGCCGCTGCACCCTCCGCCCACACCTCCTCCCCCGTCGAACCCGGGGCGGCACCACCCCTCCTCCCCATCTCACCGCCTCCCTCGCCTTGAAATCTCCGGCTCCCGCGTCCACGACTAGTGAAGGGGAGGGTCCTCCGTCTACCAGCCTCAGCGGAACAGGAGACGGAAGATGAAAGCACTTGCATTGTTCGGTCTGTTTGTGGTCGGGATCGCGTCGGCGGTTGTCGGTCGGGCCGACGAGTCTCTCTTCCAGGTCCGGCCGGGAGAGGAGCCGCTTCTGCTCCTCGCGCCCGCCCCGAAAGGGGGAACGGATCTGCGCCGCTTCCTCGATCAGGAGCCGGTGATCGACCGCATCTACATCACCGACCCGGTGGAGTTCGAGGAGACCTCCACCCTGGTACGCGGAGGCGAGTATCTCTTCTGGGTCTGGTTCGTGGAAGGGGTGTGCAGGCCGTTCGAGGTGAAGGAAGGGTTCTTCAGCTCGAACGGCAAGATGGTCTATCACGTGGCCTACCAATTTGGCGGTGATACGTGCAACACCATCGGCGTGGGCATACCGCTCACGGTTCCCTCCAATGCACCTCTCGAGACCTACACCTGGGGTGCGCGGGTGACCAACGGTTACGGCGCCGACACCTACTATCCGGCGACCTTCACCATCGTCCCTTTACAGGATGTTGAAAAAGGCCATCCTGGCCTTTTTCAACGCCGGAAGCCGAAAATGTGATTTCCGGCTTCCTGACGTTTTCAATGACTTGGCGTCATTGAAAACGGCGGTGCATCCATGCGCCGCGGCACAGGCTGCCGAAAAACGGTGTTTTTCAACAGCCTGTTAAAGGGAAGCGTCGATTCCGTCCGGGGCGGGGGAGCGTCAGTCCGTCGCGCCCCTCCGCCTGCCGGTCATCGCCCCGATCACCACCACCAGGAACAGCAGTCCGCCGATGATCGATACCAGCCCGCCCAGCCCCATCAGGGCCATGCCGGCGATCTCGCCCAGGTGATCCAGCCCCTGGGCCGCGCCGGCCGTCTTGCGCTGCACGCCGTAGCCACCGGACCACGCAAGCCCCAGGATGTGCATCAACTGGCCGCCTCCGTAGATCCATGGTTGCCAGGTGGCCAGGCGGATAGCCGGCTGACTCCATCCCAGGTGTGGCAGCAGGTGGCAGGTGAGGCCCATGAAGGCAAGGGTCACGCCGACGATGGAGCCGTGGTAGTGGGCGGGGATGACCACGTTGACCCCCTCGATGAGAAAGCCGATCACGCCGCCGGTGGCGAACAGGGTCATGGAGGCGAGGAGTGCGGCGCGCAGGGGGCGCGCACGGCCGTGGGCCGACGGTGCGCGCACCACGGCGACCACCACCGCAGCGCCGAGGGGAAGAGTCGCCAGTCCCCCCCAGCGCATCAGTTCCGTGAAGGCGACGCGCAGGGCATTCGACTCCACCGGGTAGGTGGCGTAGACGAGCGGGGCGGCGAGGGCGGGAGCCACCACCAGGGCCAGCAGCCGGCGTGCGGCGCGCGGGGAGAGCGGCAGCCGCGCCCCGGAACTCTCAGCCAGCCACAGCCAGGCCACCAGCAGCAGCGCGGTCCAGGTGAACTGCAGCAGGTGACCGGCGCCCCAGAAGAGGTATTCGTAATGCGCCTCGCCCTCGAAACCGGCGGGAAGCCGCCAGCCGGTCCAGAGCAGGGCGCCAGCCGCGAGGAACAGGGGCAGCAGGGCCGTGCCAAGACCGAAGCGGGCCACGTTGTCGTCTCCCCCCGCCCTGCCCAGCTTTCCGGCAGTGAGGATGGCCTGGAGGAGCACCCCTCCGGCGAAGAGGCCGAGAAGGAGGAGGAAGAGGGGATGATCGAGGACCGGAATGTAGTTGTTGAGCAGAGGCCGGTCGGCACCGAGCAGGGGAGAGAGCGCCACCAGCAGGGTGGCGCCGGCGGCCACCACCCAGGCGCCGTGCCCCCCCCGGCCGGGAGTGGAGAGGCTCCAGAGCATGGAGGCGAAGGCCATGAACCAGATGAAGACCGACAGATC
>JALTLT010000284.1:0-302 GCA_027001815.1 Gammaproteobacteria bacterium
GTCTGGAGCCCTTGGGTCTTGAGCATCACGATCATCCTCCAATGATCCCAAAACCCGCCCCCTTCAGGCTCACTTCTCGCTGGAATCACGCCCGCCCTTCAGGCTCATTTGTCATTGGAAGAGGCTAGGGCTTTACACATCCCAACAGTCGAGTGTATGATGGGAGATTGGACCGGGATGTAAAGCCCCCGAAATGTTGGACACTATTTTGCACAAAATTCACGCCGCCTCCGCCACAGGCATGTGTGCGACACGCACCTGGTTGGGCGTGGCATAACCATGCCGCTGGAGCAGCCAATGCT
>JALTLT010000284.1:312-3725 GCA_027001815.1 Gammaproteobacteria bacterium
GGTCAGCTATGCTGACCGCCCCTATCCCGATCTTGGAGAGAGGAATCCCATTCCACGCAAGGTTGGAATCAAGAAGGTTTTTACTGCGAGCCGGTCGAACTTTGCTCTATCGTACCATACCAGGATGAAAAGGAAACACGGAGGGTTTGGTTAGGCGGCCAGGGCGCGGGTTCAATAAGGGCGAATCGGGGTGGCATAATGACGATCTTCGATCCTGCCGAGGGCGTTCCGCCGAATCCGGCCCATGACGACATTTATCTGGTCGAATTCCCCAGGAGCGGAATCACCTGGCTCAGCTTCATTCTGGGGAACATCGAATTGCGGCTCGCGGGCGCAGGCGAGTTTGTCACCTATTACAACCATCACAGACACGTGGTTGACGTCCACCAACTCCGGGGGGGCGGGCGAATCAATCGTCGCTTGGGGCGTACCTTCATCAAATCCCACAGCACCTACAATCCCGATTACTATTTCGTCGTCTATCTCGTTCGGAACCCCATCGACGTGATGGTGAGCTACTACAATTTCATGCGCCGCGAACAGGATTATCGGGAGTCATTCGATCACTTCGTCCGCCATCCGCTGTTCGGGGTCGGCAAGTGGAAGGAGCACGTGAACAGCTGGCTGTATGTCAAGGACGAACCCCAGCGATTGCATCTCCTGCGTTACGAGGATCTCGTGCGTGACGCACAACGGGTGATCTCCGGTTTGTACATGAACCTGGGGGTGGCTCTGGAAGAAGTTCTCCTGAGGGATGCACTGGAGAGGTCGAGCCTCGAGAGCATGAAGCAAAGCGAGGAGCACTACCGGCGCTCGAATCCGAGGGTCCGCGCGGCCTATATCGGCAAGGAGCGAAAGATCCCGAGATCTGATCTGCTCACCGACGACGTGATGGCGTTCATCATCGGCGAGACGGTGGAGGAACTCCGGGCATTCTATCCGGATCTTCTCCCCGGTTGAGGCTACCCTCGCCGGTGGAGGCATGGCACCCTCTGGCGGACCTCGATTCCCGCGAACCTTCCAGGTCCGATATCGATTCGGATTGGAGCGACGGGGCGGCCTGGTCCCTCTGGAGAGGGAGGCAGAGGATGCCAATCCCGGGAAAGGGGAGTATAATCGGCGGCTTTCCGAGATTCCATTTTGCCCGACTGCCAGGCGGGTGAAACAGGCTATTGTCGTCTCACAACTGAAACGGATCGAGAGGAAACCAACGTGAAACTGATTCTCCTGGGCGCCCCCGGCGCGGGCAAGGGTACGGTGGCCAAGCTGCTGACGCAGATCGACGGCTCGGTGCAGATCTCCACGGGTGATATCCTGCGTGGTGCCGTGCAGGCGGGCACCGAACTGGGCAAGCAGGCCGAGGCCTACATGAAGGCGGGTGATCTGGTCCCCGATGAGCTGATCATGGGCATCATGGAGAAGCGGCTGCAGGAGCCCGACTGCGAGAAGGGGTTCCTGCTCGACGGTTTCCCCCGCACCATCCCCCAGGCGGAGGCCCTCAAGGAGCTGCTGAAGCGGCTCGGCATCGAGCTGGACCTGGTGGTCAACATCGATGTGCCCCGTGACGTGATCCTCGACCGCCTCACCACCCGCCGCACCTGTTCCAACCCCGAGTGCCAGGCGATCTACAACGTCAAGAGCAACCCCCCCAAGGTGGACGGAGTCTGTGACAAGTGCGGCAGCCCGGTGATCCAGCGGGAGGACGAGACCGAGGAGGCGATCTCCCACCGTCTCGAGACCTACCAGGAGAAGACCGCTCCGCTGGTCGACTTCTACGAGAAGGAGGGGCAGCTGCTGACCGTCACCGCCACCTCCAGCGATGAGGTGATCAGCGCCATCAAGGAGCGTCTCGGTCTCTGAGCCGCGCTCTCCAGCCGATGGTTCCACGAAGAGGCCCGGCAGATGCCGGGCCTCTTCGTTTCAGTGGCCACCGGAGGAGTGACGGTGTATCATGAAATACTGATATACGTCTCTCCGGGAGCCTGGATCATGCGCAAGTCCCTCATTTTCATCGTTCTGCTGCTGGCGATGTCCGGCAGCCGGCTGGCCTTGGCCGAGATGGCCGTACTGGTGCATGGGTATGCGGCCGATCTCTCCACCTGGGACCGGAGTGGTGTCACGGCCGTTCTCGAATCGGCGGGCTGGAAGCGGGGGGGAGTGCTCCTGCCCGGCCCGGCGGGCTACTCGCTGCATGGTCCCCCTGCGGAGGGCGCGGCACGGCGCTTCTATCTGGTGGCGCTGCCGGCCACCGCGCCCCTGGCCATTCAGGCCGGCCAGCTCGCCTCTGCTCTCGCCGTATTGCGAGACCGCTACCCTGATGAGCCATTGATACTGACGGGGCACTCGGCGGGAGGGGTGGTGGCCCGCCTGGTGGTGCTCGGCGGCAACCCCTGGCGGATCTCGAAACTGGTGACCATCGCCTCCCCCCATCTCGGTACGGTACGTGCCGCCCAAGGGCTCGAGGTGGCGGATGGCAAGCCCTTCTTCTGTCCCGGCCCCGGCATAGACTTCATGAAGCACCTCGTCGGTGGAGGGAGCTACGACTATCTGGAGGCCTCGCGGGGTGTGCTGTTCGATCTGCTGCCGCCGGCCCCCGGCAACTTCATGGAGTGGCTGGCCCGCCAGGAGCACCCGAAGATCGCCTATGTGGCGGTGGTGCGGGAAGGACCCTTCTGGATCGGTGATGAACTGGTCCCCGCATGGAGCCAGGATCTGGGCAACGTCCCCTCGCTGAAGGGACGGGTGGAGGTGGTTCGCAGCCTCTCTTCCCACGGCCTCACACCGGCGGACGGGAGACTCCTGGCAGAACTGCTCTGACAGGATGTTGAAAAAGGCCATCCTGGCCTTTTTCAACGCCGGTGCATCCATGCACCGCGGCACAGCCTGCCAAGGGTGGATTTTCCCTTTCGTTCTCCAGCCTGTTGAGGGTTGCGCAGCTTCTCCGGTGCCACCTCAACCCGCGGCGGGATCGTCGGTACGGCGCTCGAGGGCCGCCGCGCCGTCTTCCCGGAACTTTTCCCGCCAACGGGGGAAGTACCACCTCTGCTTGCGTCTCGAAGACCAACGCTTCTCCAATGACTTCTTGCTCATGAATACCTCCCGTCGTCGCTCTTGCTCTACGACCAAATGCGTGTCCAGAATATTCGAGGAGCAAACTACGGGGGCGAGCATTTGACTACCATACAATCAATTCCGTAATATCCCCTCGGGCCGTTTCTGGGAATAGTTGGAGATTACGGTCCTCTTGGAGGGGCGATGAACAAATAACCCGAGGCGATCGCCCCTTTGATATTCGGCAAATGGAGAAAGTAAGGAGAGCCGACAATGGAAACGAAAAAAACCGGAAAGTGGGTATATCGAGTTCTGCTATCGTTGGCCGCAATCGCCACCTTAAGTCTTAGCGGATGCAAGAT
>JALTLT010000285.1 GCA_027001815.1 Gammaproteobacteria bacterium
GCTGCGCTTATCGGGCCTACGGTACCTGCGGAGTTGGGAGGAAAATCCGGCCGACACATCCACCGTTTCCCGCAGGCCGGATAAGCCGCCCCGCGGCGCATCCGGCAATTGCCGCCGCAGGCGGCACTGACTGGCGTTGTGTACTAGCAGCAGGCTGTTGAAAAAGGCCAGGACGGCCTTTTTCAACAGCCTGCCAGGGGAGCGGTATTGGGGGGAGAACCGCTCACCCCTCGCCGTCCACCAGCGCCAGCAGCCGCTCCTCGTCCAGCGCCTTGGAGTCCACCTTGAGGTAGGCGGACTCGTCGCCGGGGATCACCACCGCCTCGGCCACCCCCGGCACCTGGACCAGGCGCAGGGTGAGGTGGCGGGCCTGCTCCTCGTCGAGCACCCCGACGTGCAGGAGATAGCTGGAGAGGTAGCGGGGCGACTTCATGCCCGCGGCAGCCAGCAGCCAGACCAGCGCCGCCACGCCGCCCAGGACGAAGACCCCCTGATAGCCGAAGTGGTGGAGCAGCACCCCGCCGAGGGCACCGCCGGTGAAGATCCCCAGGTACTGGCTGCTGGAGTAGAAGCCCATGGCGGTCCCCTTGGACTCCGGCGGCGAGAATTTCGCCACCAGGGAGGGGAGGCTCGCCTCCAGCAGGTTGAAGCCGGCGAAGAAGACCACCATCAGCAGGATCAGGATCCAGGTGTGGTGATAGAGCTCCGCCATCATGAGCTGGCTGGCACCGAGCACGGCGATCGCCCCCAGGTAGACCGCCTTCATGCGCCGGTGCTTCTCGGCGATGATGATGAACGGCACCATCAGCCCCACCGAGACCACCAGCACCGGCAGATAGATCCACCAGTGGTGGCCGGACGGCAGGCCGACCACCTCGCGGAACACCAGGGGGAAGGAGATGAAGCTGGCGGTGGTGATGAGATGGAGCAGAAAGATGCCCAGGTCGAGGCGCAGGAGCTGGGTGTCGCGCAGCACCTGGAGGAACTGGGCCGGCACCGGCTGGGCGTCCCGGTGGAGGCAGGAGGAGACCGGTGTCGGCACCACCAGCAGGAGGATGGCGAGGGCCACCAGGGCCATGGCGGCGGTGAACCAGAAGATGCCCGACAGTCCGATCCAGTGATCCACCATCGGTCCCACCACCAGCGCCGCCATGAAGGCCATGCCGATGCTCATGCCCATCATCGCCATCGCCTTCATGCGGTGCTCCTCCCGCGTCAGGTCGGCGGTGAGCGCCATCAGCGCCGAGGCGATCGCGCCGCCCCCCTGCAGGGCACGGCCGAGGATGATGCCGTGGATGTCGTCCGCCACCGCGGCCAGCACCGAACCGGCACAGAAGAGCAGCAGGCCGAAGACGATCACCCGTTTGCGCCCGAGCCGGTCGGAGGCGATGCCGAAGGGGATCTGCAGCAGCCCCTGGGTGAGGCCGTGGATGCCCATCGCCAGCCCCACCAGCATGGGCGTCGCCCCCGGCAGATCCTCCACGTAGAGCGAGAGGACCGGCATCACCATGAAGAGCCCCAGCATACGGACGAAGAAGATTCCGGACAGGGAGGTGGCGGCCCGTTTCTCGGTGGGGGTGAGGTGATGGATCTGGGGCTGCTGGGACATGGCGGCGGTGATCTTCTCCTGTTCGTTGGCAGACTGATGAAAAACACCGTTTTTCGTCAGCCTGTGCCGCGGTGCATGGCTGCACCGCCGTCTTCAATGACCCCAGGTCATTGAAGACGTGAGGAAGCCGGAAATCGCATTTTCGGCTTCCGGCGTCGCAAAAGGCCAGGACGGCCATTTTCAAGGAATCTCTGATTTATTCAGAGATTCCTGCGGCACAGGGATGTGCCGCCAAAATCAGTCACCGCAGGTGATTGATTTTGCAAGGGAGCCGAAAACCGCGTCTTTCGGCTCCCGTACTCTGACAATTCAGGGATGAATTGTTCAGAGTTTCCTCAACATCCTGTCAGGGGCGGGGGACGAGCCCCGCCGTCGGGCGGATCCGCGGATGGACACAACAGGCCGGGGACGCGGGTACCGGTACCCACGGAACATGATCCGGTCGGCAAAGGGCGCGAAGGAGCCAGGGGACTGTCGGGTTCAGGGTCAGTCGAGGCTTACTCCCCGCTCCGAGAGGCAGGAGCGCCTTTCCAGGGGCGTTGGCGGCAAGGGTGAGCCGGAAAACGGGGAATGTCCGGTGGACATTCCTCCCGGCGAACGGGCTTGCCACGGATGGCAGGCCCCGGCCCTGCAAGCGGAGCAGGACCGCGCAGCGCCGCAGGCCGCCGACGAGCCCCCACGGGTGAGGAGAGACCCTTCGTCCAGTGGATGAAGGAAGCTCTCCGAACGCCCCGCCAGGGATGGCGGGGCCGGCCTTTTCGGCGAAGCAGGACAGCACAGCCGAAAAGGGTTCACGGCGTCCCCTGGAAAGGCGCTCCTGCCTCTCGCCCCCCTCCAGCCGACGCTCGAAAGGATCCCCCGCGACGGAGCTCAATCAGGCCGCGAAGCTCCATCCATCCGAAAAACAGCGTTTTTCAGTCGATTGTTATATAGTAACAGGTTGCCTCAGCGACGGAAAACTCGATGGATACCATTCGCATCCGCGGCGCCCGCACCCACAACCTGCAGAACGTCGATCTCGACCTCCCCCGTGACCGGCTGATCGTCATCACCGGGCTGTCGGGCTCCGGCAAGTCCTCGCTCGCCTTCGACACCATCTACGCAGAGGGGCAGCGGCGCTACGTGGAGTCGCTCTCGGCCTACGCCCGCCAGTTCCTCTCCATGATGGAGAAGCCGGACGTGGACCACATCGAGGGGCTCTCGCCAGCCATCTCCATCGAGCAGAAGTCCACCTCCCACAACCCACGCTCCACCGTCGGCACCATCACCGAGATCTACGACTACCTGCGGCTGCTCTTCGCCCGCGCCGGCATCCCCCGCTGCCCCGTCCACGCCACCGATCTGGAGGCGCAGACGGTGAGCCAGATGGTGGATCAGGTGCTGGCCCTGCCGGAGGGGACGCGGCTGATGCTGCTGGCACCCCTGGTACGCGAACGCAAGGGGGAACACCTGCATGTCTTCGAGGAGCTGCGCGCCCACGGTTTCATCCGCGCCCGGGTGGACGGCCAGGTAGTGGAGCTGGACGCCGAGCCGCCCAGGCTCGACCTGCGCTCCAAGCACACCATCGAGGCGGTGGTGGACCGCTTCAAGGTGCGCCCCGACCTGGGATTGCGACTGGCGGAATCGTTCGAGACCGCCCTGCGCATGGCCGACGGCATCGCCGTGGTGGCGCCGCTGCGCCCCGACGAGGAGCCCATGGAGGAGCTTGTCTTCTCCGCCAGGTTCGCCTGCCCCCACTGCGGCTACTCCCTCTCCGAGCTGGAACCCCGCCTCTTCTCCTTCAACAACCCGGTGGGCGCCTGTCCCACCTGCGACGGCCTTGGGGTGGAGCAGTTCTTCGACCCGGAGCGGGTGGTGGCCCATCCCCATCTCAGCCTGGCCGGCGGGGCGGTGCGCGGCTGGGACCGGCGCAACGCCTACTATTTCCAGATGATCTCCTCCCTGGCCGACCATTACGGCTTCGACGTGGAGTCCCCGTGGGAGGCGCTGCCGGAGAAGATCCGCCAGGTGATCCTCTACGGCTCGCAGGGCGAGACGATCACCTTCGAGTTCTTCAACGAGCGGGGCGGCATCCGCACCCAGACCCGCCCCTTCGAGGGGATCATCCCCAACATGAAGCGCCGCTACCGGGAGACCGAATCGACGGTGGTGCGCGAGGAGCTGGCCAAGTACCTGAACAACCGCCCCTGCCCCGACTGCGGTGGCGCACGGCTCAACGAGGCGGCACGCAACGTCTTCATCGCCGATCGCTCTCTGCCCGAGATCGTCCGCCTGCCCATCGATACCGCCCGCACCTTCTTCGACACCCTGAGGCTGCCGGGACGGCGGGGCGAGATCGCCGAGAAGGTGGTCAAGGAGATCGGCCAGCGCCTCTCCTTCCTGGTCAACGTGGGGCTCGACTACCTCACCCTGGAGCGCTCCGCCGAGACCCTCTCCGGCGGCGAGGCGCAGCGCATCCGCCTCGCCTCGCAGATCGGCGCCGGCCTGGTGGGGGTGATGTACGTGCTCGACGAACCTTCCATCGGCCTCCACCAGCGGGACAACCAGCGGCTGCTGGACACCCTGCTCTTTCTCCGCGACCTGGGGAACACAGTGATCGTGGTGGAGCACGACGAGGACGCCATCCGCAGCGCCGACCACGTGGTGGACATGGGTCCGGGCGCCGGCGCCCACGGCGGCCGGGTGGTGGCGGAGGGGACGCCGCGACAAATCGTCGACCACCCCGACTCCCTCACCGGCGCCTACCTCTCGGGGCGCCTGCGCATCGAGGTCCCCGCGGAACGCAATCCTCCCGATCCGGAGCGGACCCTGGTGGTGCGCAACGCCACCGGCAACAACCTCAAGGGGGTGGATGCGCGCATCCCGGTGGGGCTGCTCACCTGTGTCACCGGCGTCTCCGGCTCCGGCAAGTCGACCCTCATCAACGACACCCTCTACCGGTGGGTGGCGCGGGAGCTGAACGGGGCCGCCCTCACGTCCGCCCCCTGCGACGCGGTGGAGGGGCTGGAGCAGATCGACAAGGTGGTGGACATCGACCAGAGCCCCATCGGCCGCACGCCGCGCTCCAACCCGGCCACCTACACCGGCCTCTTCACCCCCATCCGCGAGCTCTTCGCCGGGACCCAGGAGGCGCGCTCGCGGGGCTACAGGCCGGGCCGCTTCAGCTTCAACGTCAAGGGGGGGCGCTGCGAGGCGTGTCAGGGGGACGGCGTGATCAAGGTGGAGATGCACTTCCTGCCCGACATCTACGTCCCCTGCGACGTCTGCAAGGGGAAGCGCTACAACCGGGAGACCCTCGACATCCGCTACAAGGGGAAGAACATCCACGAGGTGCTGGAGATGACGGTGGAGGAGGCGCTGGCCTTCTTCGACGCGGTGCCCGCCATCCACCGCAAGCTGCAGACCCTGATGGACGTGGGGCTCTCCTACATCCGCCTCGGCCAGAACGCCACCACCCTCTCCGGCGGCGAGGCGCAGCGGGTGAAGCTGTCGCGCGAGCTCTCCAAGCGGGACACGGGACGCACCCTCTACATCCTCGACGAGCCCACCACCGGCCTCCACTTCCACGACATCAAGCACCTGCTGGAGGTGCTCCACCGGCTGCGCGACCAGGGCAACACGGTGGTGATCATCGAGCACAACCTGGACGTCATCAAGACCGCCGACTGGATCGTCGACCTGGGCCCCGAAGGGGGCGACAAGGGGGGCGGGATCATCGCCGAGGGGACCCCGGAACAGGTCGCCGCCAACCCGCGCTCCCACACCGGGAGGTACCTGAAGGGGGTACTGGAACGGGCCGTTTGAGGGGGGGCTGAAGCCGGGGCTACTTCCTCTTCGTCCGTCGCAGGCGGCCCAGCAGGCGGCGGGCCAGTTCGCCGAACAGCTCCGTCTGGGTCGGGTGGGGATGGATGGCGTTGCCCACCTGCTCGAGGGTGAGCTCCCCCTCCACCATCATCACCCCCTCGCCCACCAGGGTATCGGCGTGGTCGGCCAGCAGGTGGACACCCACGATCCGGTGGCTCTGCTTGTCGGCCACCAGCTTGATCATGCCGTGGGTCTCGTGGTTGATCATCGCCTTGGCGTCGATGCTCATGGGCACCTTCACTTCGGCGCAGTCGAGGCCCTTGGCCCTGGCCTGCTCCAGGCTGAGGCCGACGAAGGCGGCCTCCGGCCGGGTGAAGATGACGCCCGAGTCCTTCGCCTCGTCGTAGCGGGCATCCTCGCCGAGGATGTTGGTCGCCGCCACCCGCCCCTGCTGGCCGGCGGTGTGGGCCAGCATCAGGCCACCGATGACGTCGCCCACGGCGAAGATGTGGGGGACGCTGGTGCGGCAGCGGGCGTCGGCGCGAATGACCCCCTGCTCCACCGCGACACCCGCCTTCTCCAGCCCCAGGCCGTCCAGCACCGGCCGCTTGCCGGTGGCCATCAGCACCCGGTCGCAGGCGAACTCGTGGCTGTTGCCCTCGGCGTCCTTCCAGCGCATCACCATCTCGCCGGGCCTGCCGGTGATCTCCTCCACCTGCACCCCGGTGTGGATGGTGAGGTTGGGCTCGTCACCGAGGACGGCCGTCAGCGCCTTGGCGATCTCCGGCTCCACCTCGGCGAGGATGCGGTCGCGCCCCTCCAGCAGCACCACCTCGGCGCCGAAGTCGCCGAAGATCTGGGCCATCTCCATACCGATGGCACCGCCACCGATGACGCCGAGCCGCTTCACCGGCGCCTCCAGGTTCCAGACCGTGTCGGAGGTGAGGACTCCGCCATCCTCCAGGTGCTCGCGGGCACCCGGGATCGGCGGCACGAAGGGAGGCGCGCCGGTGGCGATCACCGCGCAGCCGAAGGTGATCCGCTCCCCCTGGCTGCCGTCGCCGGGGAGCTGGCGGCGGTGGGGGTCGTCGCTGTTGGCGGAGGTGTCGATGAAGAGGGTGTGGTCGTCCTCGAAGCGGGCGAAGCCCTGGATCACCTTGATCCTCACCCCCTTGTCGGTCTTGAGCGCCATCTCGCCGCGGGTCTCGAGCACCCTGCGGCGGTGCGCCTCCAGCGCCTGCCAGTCGAGGGAGGGTTTGTCGGTGCCCGTCACCCCCAGCAGGTGGTCGTGGGCGCGGTCGCGAATGCGGTCGGCCGCCGCCCGCCACGCCTTGGAGGGAATGCAGCCGCGCCACAGGCACTCGCCCCCCGGAAAGGGAGCGTCGTTGACCATCGCCACCTTGATGCCGTGGGCCGCCAGGTCACGGGCGCAGTCCTCGCCGCCGGGGCCGCCACCGATCACCACCACCTGGTAGTCCCAGTCGCCCTCGGGGATGGCCGGGCCCACCGGACCCATCCACGCCTCGGGCTGTTCGATCAGCCCCTTGAGGGTGTTGAGGTACATGGCCACGTCGGCGCCGTTCACCACCCGGTGGTCCGCCGTGATGGTGAAGGGGCTGCCCTGGTCGGTGTTGGATGAAATGGCCAGGATGGCGGCGATACCGGGGGTGGCGATGGCGTCGAAGTGGCTGACGCCGAACATCCCCATGTTGGAGATCTGGAAGGTGGAGCCCTGGTACTCCTCGGGCTTGAGGCGCCGCTTGCGGGCACGATCCACCAGATCCTTCCACTCCTCGTTGAGGGTCTCCAGATCCCGCGACTCGCACCCCTTGAGCACCGGCACCACCAGGCCGCCGCCGTCCACCGCCACCGCCATGCCGATGTCCACGCTGTCGCGCTCCGCGAGCTGGTCCACCGGCTTGTAGCACCAGTTCATGCGCGGGTGGCTCTTCATCGCCTCGGCGCACGCCTTGGCGATCGCCACCGTCACCGAGACCCCCTTCGCCTTGGCCGCCTTGATGAGGGCGTCGATGCGGATCGGCAGAGTGACGTGGAAGACCGGCATGGTGAGGGAGCTGGTCATCGCGTGACTGATGGCCGCCTCCAGCTTGTTCATGGGCCGCCCCTCCCACGGCACGTCCGCCTCCGCCGGGAAGGCGGTGGCCGGGGCCGGCGGCTGGGCGGCGCGCGCGTTCTCCACATCCTGGGCGGTGATCTCGCCGGCGGGGCCGGTGGGCACCACGCGGGCCAGATCGACCCCGTAGAGACCGGCCAGCTTGCGGGCGTAGGGGGTCACTGCCCGTCCGGCGGGGCGCTCCACGGGGGCGCCACCACCCGCGGGGGCCGGGCGCGGCGCAGGACCGGGAGAGGGCGCGGCGGCCGGCGCTTCCGGGGCCGGCTCCGGGGCGCTTTCGGCCTCCGCGGCACGCCGCTCCACCTTCGCCCCCTCGCGCACCACCTGTTCGGCACTCTCCACCAGCCAGGCCATGGGGTCACCCACCGGCACCACCGAGCCCTCTTCCGCCAGCGGACCGGAGAGATAGCCCTCGCGGAACACCTCCACGTCCATGATCGCCTTGTCGGTCTCCACGGTGGCAACGATGTCGCCGCGCCGGATCCGGTCGCCGAGCTGCTTCTCCCAGCTCACCACCACCCCTTCGGTCATGGTGTCGGAGAGCTGCGGCATCTTGATCTCGTGGACCGCCCCCTCGGGGCGGGCGGCGGCGGGGGCGCTCTCGCTCTCCCCCACTTCGGCCGGGGCCTCCTCCACCGCCTCGCCGGCCACGGGGGCCGCAGTGGCCGTCCCGGCCTCCGCATCCGCGGGCCTGACCTGATCGGCCTCGGCCACCAGATAGGCGATGGGATCACCCACCGGGACGGTCGCCCCCTCGGGGGCAAGGGGACCGGAGAGATAGCCTTCGCGGAACACCTCCACGTCCATGATCGCCTTGTCGGTCTCCACGGTGGCGACGATGTCGCCGCGCTGGATCCGGTCGCCGACCTGCTTCTCCCAGCTCACGATCACGCCCTCGGTCATGGTGTCCGAGAGCTGGGGCATCTTGATGATGTAGGGTTCAGACATGCTGCTTTCCGGTCCTTCTCACAGGGAAACGCCGGCGGGGGCCGGCGTCTCTTTTCGTCATTTCTTGCCGAACATCCGGAGTACCGCGTCCACCACCTCGTCCGGGTTGGGGATCGCGGCCTTCTCCAGCCGGTGGTTGTAGGGGATCGGGACATCCCTCGCGGAGACCCGCACCGGCGGGGCATCCAGCTCGTAGAAGCACTCCTCGTTGATGATCGCCATCACCTCCGAGCCGACACCGACGGCCGGCTCCGCTTCCTCGACGATCACCGCCCGGTGGGTGCGGCTCACCGAGTCACGGATGCCGTCGCGATCCAGCGGCTTGAGGGCATAGAGATCCACCACCTCCGCCTCGATGCCGTGCTCGCGGGCGAGCCGGTCGGCCGCCGCCAACGCCCAGTGGACGGAGATGTTGTAACCGAACAGTGTGACGTCGCGTCCGCTGCGCACCACCTCGGAGCCCTCCAGGGGGTGGAAGTACTCCTCGTCGGGCACCTCGCCCTTCATGTTGTACATGAGTTCGTGCTCGTTGATGAACACGGGGTCGTTGCAGCGCACTGCGCTCTTCAGCAGGCCGTAGGCCTGGCGCGGATTGGAGGGGGTCACCACCCGCAGGCCGGCGATGCCCATGAAGACCTTCTCCATGCGCGCCGAGTGCTGGGCACCGAGCTGGTGGGCGGTACCGCCGGGCGAGCGCACCACGATGGGTGCCTCGAGCTGGCCACCGGACATGTAGCGCACCTTGGCGGCGGTGTTGACGATCTGGTCGGTCGCCAGCCAGGCGAAGTTGACCGACATGATCTCGATGATCGGCCGCACCCCCAGGAAGGAGGCGCCGATGCCGAGGCCGGTGTAGCCGTTCTCGGAGATGGGCGTGTCGATCACCCGCTCCGGACCGTACTTCTCGTAGAGCCCCTTGGTCGCCTTGTAGGTACCACCGGCGACACCGATGTCCTCGCCCATGCAGATCACCAGGGGATCGCGGGCCATCTCCTCGTCGTGGGCGCGGCGGATCGCCTCCCAGTACATCATCTCTGCCATTATTTCGGCCCTCCGTGCACCCAGGGATCGTTCTCGGCCAGCACATACTTGTCGAGCAGCTCCAGCGGCGGTTCCGGCGACTCCTCCGCGAAGCGGATGATCTCGTTCTCGATCTCGTCGAGGATCCCGGTGTCCATCGCCTTGTAGTCGTCGTCGGTGATGGCGCCCTCCTCGATGAGGCGGTCGCGCAGCATGATCACCGGGTCGCGCTTGCTCCACATGCGCTCCTCCTCCTTGGTGCGGTAGGCGTTGGAGTCGGACATGGAGTGGCCGCGGTAGCGGTAGGTCATCAGCTCCAGGAAGTAGGGGCCGTTGCCGTTGCGCACGTGGTCGATCGCCTCGCGGGCCGCCTCGTAGACCACCTCGACGTCCTGGCCGTCCACCTGCCTGGCCGGGATGTTGTAGCCGGAGACCCGCTTGTACTGGTCGATCACCGCCGTGGAACGGTCGATGCGGGTGCCGATGCCGTAGAGGTTGTTCTCGCAGACGTAGAGCACCGGCAGGTTCCAGATCTTGGCCATGTTGAGGGACTCGTGGAAGGTGCCCTGGTTGTTGGCCGCATCGCCCAGAAAGCAGATGCAGATCTCGTCGCCACCCTGCATCTGGATCCCCTTGGCGATGCCGGCGGCCAGCGGGAAAGGACCACCCACCAGGGCGTAGCCGCCCATGAAGCGGTTGGCGACGCCGAAGATGTGCATGGAGCCCCCGAGCCCCTTGCAGGTGCCGGTCACCTTGCCGAACAGCTCCGCCATCACCGCCTTGGCATCGACCCCCGACTTGAGGGCATGGACGTGGTCGCGGTAGCTGGTGATGACGTAGTCGTGGCCGACCCTTGCCGCCTCCAGCACTCCGTGGGCGCACGCCTCCTCACCGGGATAAAGGTGGAGGAATCCACCGATCTTGCGTTCCACATACGCCTCGTAACAGCGCTCCTCGAAGCGGCGCGCGAACAGCATCTCCCGCAGCAGCCGCTTCTTGGCATCGAGGCTCAACTGGCTCTTGTTCTCGGAGGTCATAGGCTCCTACCGTTCGATTCCATGGCTTGTACAGCGTGACGCTCTCCCGTCTCGCGGGAGGGCTCGTAAGCAGGTTGTCGAAAAAAGCCCGGGGAAGGGCTCATCCGACCTCCTGGCAAGGGGTCGTGTGGCACGCCCCTCCCCCTGCCGGAAGGACCTCGCTCGGGGGTGCTTCCGACCACCCCCCAGGCCACCCGGCGGGCAAATTGAACCGCACATGATCGGCATTTTTTTAACCCAGGTCAAGGAAATCCCCTCCCCATCGGAGGGGATATCGGGCATCTATTCATTGTAATTCAACAGGTTAACGAAACAGGTGCGGCAGCCCGGCTGGCACACGACTGCCCCTCGGCTCCATCCCCTATAATGGCGGGATTCCAAGCGGAGCCCGATCCATGCAGCACCTCACCCTCACACGTCCCGACGACTGGCACCTCCATCTGCGCGACGGCGACACCCTCACCCGGGTCCTGCCCCACACCGCCGCCGTCTTCGGCAGGGCGATCGTCATGCCCAACCTGAAGCCACCGGTGACCACCGTGGCGGCGGCACGCGCCTATCGGGAGCGGATCCTGGCTGCCCTCCCCGAGGGAAACCGCTTCGAGCCGCTGATGACCCTCTACCTCACCGAGTCCACCCCGCCGGCCGAGATCCGGGTGGCCCGGGAGAGCGGCTTCGTCCACGGGGTGAAGCTCTATCCGGCGGGCGCCACTACCCACTCAGAGGCGGGGGTGCGCGATCCGGCCAACGTCTACCGGGTGCTGGAGGCGATGGAGGCGGCCGACCTGCCTCTGCTGGTGCACGGCGAGGTGGTCGATCCACGGGTGGACCCCTTCGATCGCGAACGGGTCTTCATCGAGCGCCACCTGGCGCCTTTGGTGGAGCGGTTCCCCCGGCTGCGGGTGGTGATGGAGCACATCACCACTACCGAGGCCGTGCAGTTCGTCCGCGAGGCGCGGGAGGGAGTGGCCGCCACCGTCACTCCCCAGCACATCCTGATGAACCGGGGTGCCCTCTTCGAGGGGGGGCTCCGCCCCCACCATTACTGCTTGCCGGTGCTGAAGCGCGAACGCCACCGGCGGGCGGTGCTGGAGGCGGCGGTCTCCGGCTCCCCCCGGTTCTTCCTCGGCACCGACTCCGCCCCCCATCCGCGCCGCGCCAAGGAGGCGGCCTGCGGCTGCGCCGGCATCTACAGCGCTCTCACCGCCCTGCCCCTCTACGCCGAGGCGTTCGAGTCGGCCGGCCGTCTCGAACGGCTGGAAGGGTTCGCCAGCCACTTCGGCGCCGACTTCTACCGCCTGCCGCGCAACGGGGAGCGCATCACCCTCGAGCGGCGGGCCCAGGCGGTTCCCGCCGCGATCCCCCTCGACGGCGACGAACTGATCCCCCTGCGCGCGGGGGGGGAGGTGGCGTGGAGGGTGGTGGTGCCGAACGGGGCGTGAGCAACCGCAGGCTGGGAGTACCCTCCCCGTGCCGCCTGCGGCGGCATCTGCCGGATGCGCCGCGGGGCGGTTTATCCGGCCTGCGGGAAACGGGAGTGCAACGGGTGGATTTCCCTCCCAACTCCGCAGATACCTGTAGGCCCGATAAGCGCAGCGCATCGGGCAATTCCCGCGCAGCGGGAATAAAGCGCATCGGGCAATTCCTGCCAAGCGGAAAAAGGGTTCCCTGGTGACGCCGGTCCCCCGGCGTCGCCCATGGCGGGCGACACTCCCGCGTCACACCAATCCGGCGCCTCGTTTGTGCCGCCTGCGGCGGCATCTGCCGGATGCGCCGCGGGGCGGCTTATCCGGCCTGCGGGAAACGGGAGTGCAACGAGTGGATTTCCCTCCCAACTCCGCAGATACCTGTAGGCCCGATAAGCGCAGCGCATCGGGCGATTCCCGCGCAGCGGGAACAAAGCGCATCGGGCAATTCCCGCGCAGCGGGAACAAGGCGCATCAGGCAATTCCTGCGGAGCAGGAACCAGCGCACGGGCAACCCCCGCCCCGCGGGAAGGCGCATCGAGCCACCCCCGACAGGCAGGAACAGCACGTCGGGCAACTCCCCGCCGCCACATCGAGGGCGAGGTTCAAATAGTAATCACCCGGCGCTTTGGGTATGCTGTGCGCCCATGAGCACCGACCTGCCCAGAATGGCCGACCGCTTCCGTGGCTTCATGCCGGTGGTGGTGGACGTGGAGACCGCAGGATTCAATGCCAAGAAGGACGCCCTGCTGGAGATCGCCGCGGTGCTCCTGCGCATGGACGAGAGCGGCCGGCTGGAGCGGGAGGAGACGGTCCATCACCACGTGGAACCCTTCAAGGGAGCCAACCTGGACCCCAAGTCGCTCGCCTTCACCGGCATCGATCCGTGGCATCCCTTCCGGATGGCGGTACCGGAGGAGAAGGCGCTGCGCAGCATTTTTCAGGCGGTGCGTTCCGCCCTCAAGCGCAACGAGTGTACCCGTGCCATCCTGGTGGGGCACAACGCCTTCTTCGACCTCGGTTTCCTCAATGCCGCCGTGGAGCGTACCGGTATCAAGCGCAATCCCTTCCACCCGTTCAGCTCCTTCGACACCGCCACCCTGGCCGGGCTGGTCTACGGCCAGACGGTGCTGGCGCGGGCGGTCAAGGCAGCGGGGCTGCCGTGGGAGGAGGAGCGCGCCCACTCGGCTGTCTACGACGCCGAGATCACCGCCGACCTCTTCTGTTCCATCGTCAACCGGTGGCAGGAGTGCATGGAACGCATGCCCCACTACGGCTGAGCGGCCCTGATCACGGGCGACCCGGGGGAGGATTCACCCATTGCCGATCGATCCCTAACAGGATGTTGAAAAAGGCCGTCCTGGCCTTTTTCAACGCCGGCTGCCGAAAAACGGGGTTTTTCAACAGCTAAGGCGGGAAGCACCCCGGCCACCCGCCGCCCCGCGAGGATCCGGCCGTACCGGCCTGTGTTGCGACGCCGGCCCGCGGGCCGATCAGGACTCTTCCTTCTTCGCCTTCTCCACCGCCTCCTGCACCACCTTCTGCAGCTCGCCCTTCTGGAACATCTCGACGGTGATGTCGCAGCCGCCGATCAGTTCGCCGTTG
>JALTLT010000286.1 GCA_027001815.1 Gammaproteobacteria bacterium
GGACTCTTCGCCCGTCTGCAGCGTGAGGCTCGCGAGGACGCCCTGCTGGCCACCAACACCTCGAGCATCCCCCTCGAGGAGATCGCCACCGTACTGGATCGGCCGGAACGTCTGGTCGGTATCCACTTCTTCAATCCCGTGGCGAAGATGCAGTTGGTCGAGGTGGTGGCCCAGCCGGACCGGCCGAGCCCGTGGCCGGCGCGGGCGGCCGCCTTCGTGCGTCAGATCGACCGCCTGCCCCTGCCGGTCCGCTCCTCCCCCGGTTTCCTGGTCAATCGGGTACTGATGCCCTATCTGCTGGAGGCGGTGCAACTGGTGGAGGAGGGAGTCGCGCCCGGCGTGGTCGACGGGGCCGCCCGTGACTTCGGCATGCCCATGGGGCCGATCGAGCTGGCCGACACCGTCGGTCTGGACATCTGCCTGCACGTGGCGGAGATCCTCGCCGACCATCTCGGTGCCTCTGTCCCGGAGCGACTGCGCGAGATGGTGGAACAGGGGCTGCTGGGCCGCAAGAGCGGAGCCGGCTTCTACAACTGGCAGAAGGGACGACCCACTGCCCGTCCCGGCAGCGACGGCGAGCGACGGCTCCCGCGTGAGGAGATCGAGAACCGGTTGATACTGCGCATGCTCAACGAGGCGGTCGCCTGTCTCCAGGCCGGTGTGGTGGGTGATGCCGACCTGCTCGACGCCGGGATGGTGTTCGGGACCGGTTTCGCCCCCTTTCGCGGTGGCCCCATGCACTATCTTCAGCAGGTGGGTACCGATGAGATTCTGCACCAGCTCGAGAGTCTGGAGCAGGAACTGGGAGAACGCTTTTCCCCGGCCGACGGATGGGATCGGCTCGATCGTCTGTTGCAGCCGTCACGGCCCGAGGCAGGGAAAGAGGAAAAGGACGAATGACAGGCTGTTGAAAAACACCGTTTTTCGGCAGCCTGTGCCGCGGTGCATGGATGCACCGCCGTTTTCAATGACCCCCCAGGTCACTGAAAGCGTGAGGAAGCCGGAAATCGCATTTTCGGCTTCCGGCGTTGAAAATGGCCAGGACGGCCTTTTTCAACATCCTGATTCAAGGAGGCGACCATCCCATGAGCCGTCACGAAACCGACTACATCTCCATCGAAGAGGCCGGCTCTCTCCATGGATTGCTGAAGAGGCGGGCCGAACGCAGCCCGAAAGGACTCGCATACCGTCAGTTCGATCCCGACACCGGTCAGTGGCGTTCCTGGAACTGGTCGGAGACCATGGAGGCGGTGGCCCGCTGGCAGTCGGCGCTGGTGCGCGAGTCGCTGCAGCCGGGCGATCGGGTCGCGATCATGATGCGCAACGGCTTCGAATGGATGCTGTTCGACCAGGCGGCGCTCGGTCTCGGCCTGGTGGTGGTGCCCCTCTACGTGGACGACCGGCCGGAGAACGTCGCCTATGTCCTCTCCGACAGCGGTGCCCGCGTGCTCATGCTGGGCAACCCCGAGCTGTGGCACCGCCTGCGACCCGCTCTCGAGGAGGTGGGAAACCTCGCTCGCATCGTGATCGCCGAAGGGGAAGTGTGCGAGCCGGACCAGCGGCTCCGCATGCTGGGCGACTGGATCCCCGCCGGCGATGCGGAACCGGTGGAGGAGAAGGTGGAGATCGACGGCCTCGCTACCATCGTCTACACCTCCGGCACCACGGGTCGCCCCAAGGGTGTGATGCTGAGTCATCGCAACATCCTCTGGAACGTCTGGGCGGGGCTCCAGGCCATCGAGGTCTATCCCGACGACATCTTCCTCTCGTTTCTGCCCCTCTCCCACACCCTGGAACGGAGCATCGGCTACTATCTTCCGGTCATGTCCGGTGCAGCGGTGGTCTATGCACGCGGCATCCCGCAACTGGCCGAGGACCTGCTTCAGGTGCGCCCCACCATCCTGGTGAGCGTGCCACGCATCTACGAACGGATCTTCAACCGTATCCAGGAGCAGCTTGCGGCCAAGCCCCCCTTCGCCCGCAGGCTCTTCGAGCTGGCCGTGGAGACGGGCTGGGAGAAGTTCCGCTACCACCAGGGCTACGGGGCATGGCACACCCGTTTCCTGCTGCTTCCCCTGCTCGATCGTCTGGTGGGCCGGAAGGTGAGAGCACGTCTCGGTGGAAGAATACGCCTCTCGGTGTGTGGCGGCGCCCCCCTGCCGCCGGTCGTCTCCCGCTTCTTCATCGGACTGGGCATCGTCATCTGCCAGGGCTACGGCCTGACCGAGACCAGTCCGGTGATCTCCGTCAACCGCCTGGAGGACAATGAGCCGGAGAGTGTCGGCGAACCGCTCCAGGACGTGGAGGTGAAACTGGGGGAGAACGACGAACTGCTGGCGCGCAGCCCCGGCGTGATGCTCGGTTACTGGAACCGGCCCGAGGCGACTGCCGCCATCATCGACGACGACGGCTGGCTGCACACCGGTGACAAGGCGCGCATCCTGCGTAACCACATCTACATCACCGGTCGCATCAAGGAGATCATCGTCCTCTCCAACGGCGAGAAGGTCCCGCCCGCGGACATGGAGATGGCCATCACCGCCGATCCGGTCTTCGAACAGGCGATGATCGTCGGTGAAGGGCGGCCCTATCTGGCCGCCCTGGTGGTTCTCAACGACGAGGCACTGGCTCACGAGGAACGGGCACCACAGGAGGGCGAGGAGCTGAGGGCGTGGCTTCTGCAACGGATCTGTCTGCGCCTCGGCGCCTTCCCGGGCTATGCCCAGGTGCGCGCCCTCCATGTCTGCGACGAGGCATGGACCATCGACAACGGCCTGATCACCCCCACCATGAAACTCAAGCGTGACGAGATCCTGAAGCGCTACCGCGAAGTCGTGGAGGAGATGTACAGGGGACACTGATCCTGTGGGGGACAAGGGATGAATTGTTCGGGGTTTCCTCAATCTTTCCCCCCTGGTGACGATAACCTCTCCAATCCCGGGGAAACTCTCTCCCTGGCAGCGCCGATTCCGAAAAACATGGCCCGACCCGGAGGAATCCCCCCCTCGATGATGACCATCAAGAACAAATTGACGACCTTTGCCATCCTGGCGGTGTGTGCCCTCGCCAGCATGCTCCTGATGCAGGGGTACACCTGGCAACGGGCAGAGAATCTGCAGCGTGGCCTCGGCGTGATCGCCGACCTGACCGCCGATGTCTCACGCCTGCACAGCCTCGGACAGGCCTTTCTGCTCTATCACGACCAGGAATCCCTCGCCGCCTTCGAGGGGTACCTCCCCCACTTCCGTCACGACATCGACATGCTGGAGGAGATGATCGGCGGGCTCGGCGGGGAGGGTGGGGCGACGCAGTCGCTTCGCGACGCCCTGAAAGCCTACAGCGACAAGTTCCTCCACCTGGTAGAGAGCACGAAGAGAGTCGGCCTGACGGAGGAGGAGGGGCTGCGGGGAGAGATGCGTCGCGCCGCCCACACGGTGGAGGGTACGTTCGCGTCATCGGCCGGAGTACAACTCTACAACCATCTGCTGATGCTTCGCCGGCACGAAAAGGACTTCCTGTCGAGGCGCGACGGCAAATACACGGAACGTTTCGAGAATCGTTACCGGGAGCTGACCGCGGCCCTGCAGGCGAGTGCCCTGGACGAGGCGCAGAGAAGCGGGATCGTCCGCCATCTGGCCCTCTATCGCGACAGGTTCCTGCAACTGGCGGAGGAGATCCGCAGACAGGAGATGGGGAACGACAGCCTGACCGCCCGTTT
>JALTLT010000287.1 GCA_027001815.1 Gammaproteobacteria bacterium
GGCCGTAGGCGCGGGCCAGGTAACCGAAGGCCGGATGGAAGACGAACAGGTCGCGGCCGCGGACGGGGGCCAGGATGTCGGCGAGCCGGCGGTCCAGGGCCTCCAGCTCGGCGGCCAGGCTGTCGGCCCTCGCAACGATTTCCGCGGCCCGGTCCGGGAACAGGGTTTCCAGGCGCGCGGCCATGACGCGGACCTGGCTGTTCATCAGGCCGGGATCGAGCCACAGGTGCGGGTCCGTTTCTTCTGGTTCATCGTTCGATACCGAATCGTGGGAATGCCGGTGCGTGTCCAGGGGCACGCGGTCTATGCCCGCGGTCACGTCCACGATGGCCAGCTCCGGGCGACCCTGTCGCAAACGCGGCAGCAACTGGTTCTCCATGGGAGCCCCGCACGCGAAGTAGACGCGCACCCCCTCCAGCACGGCCATGCGCCGCGGGCCGGGATCGAAGGTGGCGGGGGATTCGCCGGGCGCCAGCACCGTGAGCACCTGGCTCGTGTCGCCCAGCAGGGCCGAGGCCATGGTGGCCAGGGGGGCGATGCTCACGGCGACGGCGGGGGCCGCGCGGGTTTCCTCCGGCGGCCGGGATGAGCACCCGGTTCCCAGGAGCAGAACAGCCAACAGGACCACGGTCGTTTTCATATCCCCCTCTTTCCCATGCATGCGTCGCACAGTCCGCGCACCTGCACCTCGATATTTCCCTGTCCGATGGCCTTGCGACAGCCCCTGGCCCCCTCCAGGCGCAGGGTCATTTCCGGCAGGCACACCATCTTGCCGCAGGCGCTGCACAGGAAATGGGGGTGTGAGCGGACCCCGTGTTCCTTGGCGGTGCTCTCGAAACGCCAGACGGGTTCGCCGAGCTGGGTGCGCCGCACCAGGCCCGCCTTCTCCAGGTCGATGAGGTTGCGGTACAGGGTCGTGCGGTTCCAGGGGCCGTCACGCAGCAATTCCGCGATTTCCCCGTGGCTCAAAGGCGTGCTCGCGTTGCGCACGAGTTCCAGCACCGCCATGCGCGCGGCCGTGGCGCGCAGGTTGGCTGCATGGAGGGTCTGGCGGAGCAAGGAACTATTCATACGGGTAGGCTAATGCATGATTGTGTTATTTGCAACTGTATTGCAATAATTGGCTTATGCCGCGGAAAATGTGTCCCACGGGGCCACAACCGGTCCGGGCCAACGGGACACATTTTCCGGGGCACAAGCCAAGTATTTGGAATCAAAATGCGTATCCCCACATGATGTCCAGGTTATGGTAGCGAAAATCCTGGTTGAGGTTTAAGTCGAATCGCAGAAGCCATTCCTGGCTCCAAACAAGATCTATTCCCGCGTTGGCCAGAACATCAGCCCATTCATCGAGGGTACGCATCACGGTGGCATTGGGCATGATCGTCAAATTGGAAGTCGGATAAGTGGGAAATGATACCCGAACCACACCTGTACCTGGTTGATATTGACGCCTGGAATGAAGGGTGTGGATATACCCCGCCTCCAGGATGAAGAAGCGGAACCGCGCAAGGGCCACCTCGGTATGAAGGGATAGCCTTTGATTGATGTTAAAGTCCACCGTGCGGCCCTGCATCAGGATATGGAACCGCCGCCTCCAAACGAAACCAGCTTCGACGCCCCAGTGTGAATGAAAGGAATCGATATTGCGGATGACACCGGTCTGGAAATAAGAGACTTTGGGACCTTCCGGTAGCACCCTACCCTTGACGGGTGAGGTGAGAAAGACGCACATGAGAAATAAGGTAGCCTGACAAGTGAGTAGTTTACGCATTCCCGTCACATCCATTCATGTCATCGCCTTGCGGGATCACATAGCGATTCAATATTGAGGATTGTTCAAAACGAGATCTGGAAGAAAACGGCCATTGATCATGATGGAGGATAGCGGGATACCAATTCCCTAGCAAGTACCGACGAGGAGGAAATCGTGTCAGGCAAACCAGTACGCCGCCACCACGGCCTCGTGTTCAAGGTCACCAGCTGCGACTGCAAGGACTGCCGCGCCGCCTGTCTCAACTCCCCGGGCTGGTTCATGCCCGGAGGGGTGAAAGCCCTGGCCAACCACCTGAACCTGGACCTTCCCACGCTGTTCAGGAAATACCTCGCGGTGGGGGTGACGGCCATGCCGGACGGCTCCCTGCGCCACGGCGTGATGCCCCACAAGCTGCGCGACGGCAAGAAGCCCGGCCAGGTCTGGACCCTTGACGAGCTGGCCCAATGGGGACGCTGCATCTTCTTCGACCGGGGCCTCTGCACCATCCATCCGGTGCGACCCTACGAGTGCGCGCGGATGTTGCACGACAATAGGCACATGGCCGTCAAGCTGCGCCGCCACATCGTCAAGGTCTGGACGCCCGAGGCCCTGGCGCCCTACGCCGAGCTGACCGGCAAGCGGCTGTTCGGCGCCCCGCCTCGCAAGTCCGCCGGACGCGGCAAGCCCCCCCCTTCTCCCTCCACGCGCTCCGCTCCGCCTACGAGCGGGGCGACCATGCCCGCGTCGTGCGGCTCGTCGAGGAGCATCGGAGCGCCGGGCACGCCATCTCCCCTGAGGCGCAGGCCTACTACGGGCTCTCCCTGGCACGGCGCGGGAAGCGGGAGGCGGCCCGCAGGGCACTCGAACCGCTCGTGCAGCGCCCCGCCCCCCCCGGTTACGCCGACCTTCTGCGGGAGATCGGCGACTTCTTCCTCGACGAGGAGGATCGGGACCGGGCGCGCGCCGCCTACGCCCGCGCGCTCGAGGAGATCTCGCTCGCCGGGACGCTTCGGGAGGCGCTCCTCAGCCGGATGGCCCGTCTCGGCGCGCCTCCCCTCCCCCAGGTCGCCGGGGAGATCCCGCGGGCGCTCGCCGACGCCGAGGCCCGTCTCGTCCACGGCGATCTCGAAGAGGCACGCCAGCTCTCCCTCGCCGTGATCGAGACGGTCAAAGGCGGCCCCGAGAGCGTCGAGAGCGATGCCTACCGGAAACGGGCCGAGGAACTCCTCGCCGAGGCGAACCGCCAGGAACTCGCCGTCGTCCAGGAGAAGATCGCTGCGGCGAGGGAGACGGCGCTCGAGACGGGATACGACGCCGCACGCAACGTCCTCCTCAACTACCTCGGCGCCACCCCCTACACCCCCTACCGCAAGGAGGTCGAGGCGGTGCTCGCCGAATTCGACGAGGAGGAGGCGCGGCAGGCGGAACTCGCGGCGAATGCCTCGAAACGCTCCTACGAAGAGATCTTTCGAGCGGCGAACCGCGCCTTCGACGAAGGGCGCTACGAGGAGGCGATCGAGAACTACCGCCTCCTGGCAAAGATCGAGGAATACCGCGAGCAAGTCGCGCTCCTCCTCCCCGAGTCGATCGACCGCCTCGTCAAGGAACGGCGCAGCACGGCGAGCAAGCTCTTCGCCCAGGCGAGATCGGTCGAGGATCCCGTCCAGAAGTTCGAACTCCTCGCCAAGAGCTACAAGATCCTCAAGGAGACGCTCCTGGCCTATCCCGATGCGAAGTACAGCCCGAAGCTCCGGAAGAACCTCGAAGTCGTCCATGCCGAGATCGCCCGCATCCGGCCCGGCTTCGAGGAGGGCGACCTCGAAGAGATGATCGACACCGGCGAGGGAGAGGATGGCGAGGATGCCGGGGATGCCGCGGGTGGTGTCTGAGCTCCGGGCCCGCGCCGCCCCCCCCCCTTTCTGGAGAAAGGGCCGGGGACTCTGCTC
>JALTLT010000288.1 GCA_027001815.1 Gammaproteobacteria bacterium
CACAGCCAGCGCTCCCACAGCCATGTTGGCCAGGCTTGCCGCAGAATGACTGCGGCGGCGCCTGTCCGCCTCGCTGTGAAAGCGCTGGCTGTGGCTGAATGTAATGTAAACCCTTGCCGGGTTAATACCTTCAGATCACGCCGTCCGCTGGGCGATCCACTCCAGTGCGCGGTCGATGCGGGCGAGGGTCTTCTCGCGGCCGAGGAGGTGGAGGGTGACGTCGATGGGTGGCGAAATGGGGCCGCCGGCGACGGCGACGCGGAGGGGCTGGGCGACCTTGCCCAGTTTGAGTTCCAGCGCTTCGGCCACGCCCAGCACCGTCTGGTGGATCGGCTCGGGCTGCCATTCGGTGTCGGCCAGCCGTTCGCGGAGCATGCGCAGGGGCTCGACGGCGGCGGCCTTGAGGTTCTTCCTGGCCGCCTTCTCATCGTAGGTCTCGAAGTCACGGTAGAAGAAGACGCTGTTCGCGGCCATCTCCACGAGGGTCTTGCTGCGCTCGCGCTGCGCCTTGACCACCTCCACCAGGTCGGGGCCTTCAGCGGGATCGACGCCGAGCCGCCCCATGTGCCAGCTCAGGTGGTGGGCAACGTGGGCGGGATCGCTGTGGATGATGTACTGCTGGTTGAGCCAGAGCAGCTTGTCCGGGTTGAAGGTGGAGGGCGCCTTGTTGACGTCGCGGATGTCGAACAGTTCGATCATCTCGTCGACGCTGAACACCTCCTGGTCGCCGTGAGACCAGCCGAGCCGTACCAGGTAGTTGAGCAGGGCCTCGGGGAGGTAGCCCTCCTCCCGGTACTGCATGACGCTCACCGCCCCGTGACGCTTCGAGAGCCGCTTGCCGTCGGCGCCGAGGATCATCGGCACGTGGGCGTAGTGCGGGGGCTCGTGACCGAGAGCGCGCAGGATGTTGATCTGGCGCGGGGTGTTGTTGAGGTGGTCGTCGCCGCGGACCACATGGGTGACGTTCATCTCCAGGTCGTCCACCACCACGGTGAGGTTGTAGGTGGGGGTGCCGTCGGAGCGGGCGATGATCAGGTCGTCCAGCTCGCTGTTGCTGAACACCACCCGGCCGCGCACCAGATCGTCCACCACCACTTCACCCTCCTGGGGGTTGCGGAAGCGGATGACGTAGGGTTCACCCTCGGGATGATCGGTGCGATTGCGGCACTGGCCATCGTAGCGGGGCTTCTCCTTGCGCGCCATCTGCTCCTCGCGGAGCTTGTCGAGCCGCTCCCTGGAGCAGTAGCAGCGGTAGGCCTTGCCTTCGTCCAGGAGCTGCTGGATCACCTCCTTGTACCGGTCGAAGCGGTGGGTCTGGTAGAAGGGGCCCTCATCGTACTCCAGCCCCAGCCAGGCCATGCCCTCGAGGATGGCATTGACCGACTCGGTGGTGGAGCGCTCGAGGTCGGTGTCCTCGATACGGAGGATGAAGACGCCACCGTGCTTCCGGGCATGCAGCCAGGAGAAGAGTGCGGTGCGGGCGCCACCGATGTGCAGGTAGCCGGTGGGGCTGGGGGCGAAACGGGTACGGGTGGTCATGAATCGGGGACTCCGGATTCGTATTGCCTGGAAGGGCGCCTATTCTACTGGGTGACGGGGGAAAACCCAATTGGCGGGCCGAGGGACGGGGGTGATCATGTGAGGGGGTTGTCACCTTCCGCCGCCTGCGGCGGCATTGCCGAGTACAACTCGGCCATCCCGGTCCCGGCGATCCGGGGGTCAGTCTTCGTCGAGCCAGAGGGCGCGGCCGGCCTGGCTGCGGATCGACTCGAGGCGCGCCTGGTGGGCGGCTGCTTCCTCCTCGCTGGCGCGTATCACGCGCAGGCGGGGGCGGTCGGCGGGGAGGCGGCGGATGGCACTGCCCTCGGCGCTGCCCTCCCCTTCAGTGAGGGCGTCGAGGGAGAGGGCCGCCTGGCCGCCGGTCATGGCCAGGTAGACATCGGCCAGCAGTTCGGCGTCGAGCAGCGCGCCGTGTTTCTCGCGCTGGGAGGCGTCGACCCCGTACTGCTTGCAGAGGGCGTCGAGGCTGTTGCGCTGCCCGGGTCGCAACTCGCGGGCCATCACCAAGGTGTCGGTGACGGTGCAGTAGTCCTCCACCCTCCCCCACGAGTCGCCCAGCAGGGCCAGCTCGTGGTCGATGAAGCCCACGTCGAAGGGGGCGTTGTGGATCAGCAGCTCGGCACCACGGATGAAGCCGATGAAGTCCTCGACGATGTCGGCGAAGCGGGGCTTGTCGGCCAGGAACTCGTTGGTGATGCCGTGCACCTCCACCGCGTCGGCGTCGATCTCGCGGTCGGGCTGGATGTACTGGTGGTAGGTGTTGCCGGTGTAGCGGCGATGGGCCAGCTCGACACAGCCGATCTCGATGATCCGGTGCCCCTGGGTGGGCTCCAGGCCGGTGGTCTCGGTGTCGAGGACGATCTGTCGGTCGGCCATGGTCACTCCTTCTCCAGCATCTCGTCGATGCCCTGGTTGGCAAGCTGGTCGGCGATCTCGTTCTCCGGGTGTCCGGTGTGGCCGCGCACCCAGTGCCACTCCACCTGGTGGCGACCGCGGGCGGCGTCGAGGCGCTTCCAGAGGTCGGCGTTCTTCACCGGACCCCTGGAGGCGGTCTTCCAGCCGCGCCGCTTCCAGTTCTCCATCCACTCGGTGATCCCCTTCTTCACATACTGGGAATCGGTGGTGAGGCGCACCTTGCAGGGGCGCTTGAGACTCTCCAGCGCCTGGATGGCGGCCATCAGCTCCATGCGGTTGTTGGTGGTCTCCCGTTCACCTCCGTGCATCCGTTTCTCCTTGCCCTTATAGCGCAGCAGCGCTCCCCAGCCACCGGGGCCGGGGTTGCCCCGGCAGGCGCCGTCGGTCCAGATCTCCACCCACTCGCTCATCTCGCTCCTTTTGCCGTTTGTTCGTCATTGCCGCCTCCTCTTCATCATGCGTCCGGAGGCGCCATCCGCCAGCCCGGTCACCACACTGCGGCGGGGACGCCAGCGCGGCCGCACGGGGGTGAGGGTGGCCATCTTCTTGCGCGCCACCAGGATGTAGCCCGCCCCCAGCAGCGGCAGGCGAGGCCCTGCCAGCCGCTCCACCGGTCTCCAGCGCCAGCCGCCGAGGGGAGGGCCGAACATGAGGTGGCGGCAGGAGACGGTCTCGAACCCGAGCAGGTCGAGCCAGTCCCGCAACCTCCAGGCGCCGATGAAGCGCCCGCACCAGGGCACCTCGCCCCGCTGCGGCCCGACCAGCCGGCGCAGCCCCCAGGTGCCCCACGGGTTGAATCCGAGGATCACCAGGTGACCCTCGCAGACCAGCACCCGGTCCGCCTCCCGCAATACCTGGCGCGGGTCCTCCACGAACTCCAGCACATGGCACAGAAGGAGGGCATCCAGAACCCCGGGCAGCACGGGGATCGCGTGGGGATCGCCCACCAGCGAGATCCCCTCCCCTTCCCCCCCCGCCCATGCCATGCGGGCCCGATGGAGAATGCGGCTCGCCTCCAGGTGGTTCTCTGCCGCACTGCCCACCTGCAGGAGGTGATAGCCGAACAGGTTGGGCAGGACCTGGTCGAGGGCATCCTGCTCCGCTTCCGCCAGCCGCTTGCCAAGCGCCGTACCATACCAGCGGCGCAGGTCCGACTCGAGCCGGCCTTCCCGCGAAGCGCATTTGAGTCGGGTGCCTCGCATGGAGCTCTCTCTCCTGGGCAGGGTGTGGATGGGGCGCAACGGAAATCGCTTCTCCGGGTTGCCCCGACGGCGGCTCTGCGGGTACCCTGCAGCGATCCGGCACGCGCTCCGCCGAAACGGTTCCGCATCCATGCCGAGAGAAGAATCATAAACCGGGAAGCCAGGCCCCGCCATCATGCCGTATCACATCGTCGTTCTGCTGTTCACCCTCCTCGCCCTGTCGGGCTGTGACAGCCTGCCGTTGCGCGATTCCCCGAACGCCACGAGCGCCCCCCTCCCTCTCCCCGCCGATCGAGAGCCGGAGAGGGTCGACGCCACCTCGATGGAGGTGAGACCGGCCTCGCTGCCTTCGGCAGCTCCGGAGGATGTCACGGAGAGCACCGTGGCGGCGGCGGAAGAGGCCGTGCCGGCCACAGAGCCGGAGGAGGCCTCTCCCCCGCCGCCCTCCGACCTCTGGACGCGGCTGCGGGCCGGCTACGCCCTGCCCCGGGAAGAGGACCGGCGGATCGACCAGGAGATCCGCGCCTTTCTGCGCGATCCCGGCTACCTGCCGCGGGTGGTGAAGCGGGCCAGCCCCTTCCTGCACCTCATCCTGGAACAGATCGAGGCGCGCGGCATGCCGGCGGAACTGGCCCTGTTGCCGGTGGTGGAGAGCGCCTTCCAGCCCTTCGCCTACTCCCACGGCCGTGCCGCCGGCATCTGGCAGTTCATCCCGGGCACGGGGCGCCGCTACGGCCTGAAGCAGAACTGGTGGTACGACGGCCGGCGGGACATCGTGGAGTCGACGCGAGCCGCCCTCGACTACCTGGAGGATCTGCACCGGATGTTCGACGGCGACTGGCTGCTGGCCCTGGCCGCCTACAACTCGGGGGCGGGCACGGTGGGCAAGGCGATGCGCCACAACCGCAAGCGGGGGCGGCCCACCGATTTCTGGCACCTGAAGCTGCCCCGGGAGACGCGCGCCTACGTGCCGCGGCTGCTGGCGGTCAGCGCCATCTTCGCCGAGCCGGAGGCCCACGGCCTGCAGTTGCCGCCGCTGGAGAACCGGCCCCGGCTGGCCCTGGTGGAGACGGGCGGCCAGATCGACCTGGCGCTGGCCGCCGAACTGGCGAAGCTGGAGGTGTCGGAGATCTACCGCCTCAACCCCGGCTTCAACCGCTGGGCCACCGATCCCGACGGCCCGCACCGCCTGCTACTGCCGGTGGAGAAGGCGGAGACCTTCCGCCAGGCCCTGGCGGCGCTGCCGCCCGAGTCGCGGGTGCGGTGGGTCCGCTACCGGATCCGTGAGGGGGACTCTCTCAGCGTGATCGCCGCCCGCCACGGCATCACCGTCTCCCTGCTGCGCGAGGCCAACAGCCTGCGCGGCAACCGTATCCGGGCCGGCGACCATCTGCTCATCCCCCGCGCGAGCCGTCCGGGCGAGGCCTATGCCCTGAGTGCCGAACGCCGCCAGGCGGCACTCCTCAGCCGCAACGTCAAGGGGCGTCGCATCGAGTACACGGTGCGCGCCGGCGACAGCCTGTGGGAGATCGCCCGCGCCCACGGGGTGGGGGTGAGGAGGCTCGCAAAATGGAACGGCATGGCCCCCACCGACCCGCTGCGGGTAGGCCGCAGGCTGGTGATCTGGGTGGAGGAGAGCGCATCGCTCAAGGGGCCGCTGGTGGCCTCCGCCTCGGCCCCCATCGAGGGCCGGGTGCGCAAGATCCGCTACACGGTCCGCAGCGGCGACTCCCTGGCGCGCATCGCCCAGCGCTTCCGGGTCTCGGTGACGCAGCTCTGCCGCTGGAACGGCCTCGACCCCCGCGACTACCTGCAGCCGGGGCAGCAGCTCACCCTCCACGTGGACGTGACGCGCCAGTCGGGCTCGTCCTGAGCCCCCTCCTGCCAAGGCACGATCACCAACTCCCGAGAGGCGGGGAGACCTCTCGGACACCCTACCCGAACTCTTTTCTCCCCTCCCGCAGCAGCCGGTACTGACGCACCATCAGGAGACTCTTGATGACGGTGGGCCGGTCGATCTCTGCCAGGTGGAGGCCGACCGTGACAGGCCGCCGGCCGGGGGCGCTCTCCGGCCCTACCTCGATGAAGCGCCGCCCCCCGGGGGTTTGCGGGGTGACCCACTCCGCGGCGGCGAGCAGCGTCGCCTCCCACACCACCGGTCGCCCCTGGAAGAGACCGGAGAAGCGGAGGCGGACCCGCGTCCCGGGCAGCGGATCGAGGAGCTGGAACTCCGGTTCCGCCACGCTGCGCCCTCAGCGCCGGTACCAGGCCGGCGGCAGGGGGCGGTCCAGATCCCAGTAGCGGTCGCGCAGGAGGGTCTGGCGGCTCTCCATGGGCACCGCCCGCCCCGCCACGTAGACCTGCTCCGCGGTGGTGGTCATCTCCAGGGGGTCGCCGTCCCACACCACCAGGTCGGCGGCCTTGCCCGGTTCCAGGGAGCCGAGGCTCTCCTCCACCCCCCAGATGCGCGCCGGGTTGAGGGTGATCGCCTCCAGGGCCGCCTCCCACGGCAGGCCGGCGGCTACCGCATTGCCGGCCGCCTGGCGCAGATTGCGCAGGTTGTGGGTGCGATAGACCGAGAAAGCGACGGTCACCCCCTTGCGCCAGAGGATCCCGGCATTGTCGCTGCGGGCGTGGAGCGACTCGAAGCGGCGGGGAAGATTGGCGAGGGGATCGACGATCACCGCCACCCGCGCCTCGGCCAGCCGGTCGGCCACCTGCCACCCCTCCTCGGCGCCGGCGATCACCAGTTGCAGCTCGAAGCGGCGGGCCAGGCGGAGGACGGCGAGGATGTCGGAGGCGCGGTGGGCGTGGACCAGCAGGGGCATCTCGCCCCGCAGCACCGGCTGCAGCGCCTCCAGATCGAGCCGGGAGATGGCGTAGGGGTACCGGCGGGCGCGCAGGTAGTCGCCGCGATGGGCGCGGTAGTCGTCGGCGTCCTCCAGCGCCTCGGCGAGGCGCGCCAGGGCCGAGGCGCGGCTGCCGCCGGCGAGCCGCGCACCGCTCTCGCCGTAGGTGGCCACCATCGCCACCCGCCGGTGGGTGACCGGCTCCAGACCGCCCCCCAGGTGCATGAGCGCCGCCTGCCCGGCGAACACCCCGTCGCCGCTGCGCGGCATGGTGAGCGCCCGGGTGACGCCGTCGATGCGGTTGACGGGGATCAGGGAGCTGTCGGGATTGACCACGTCGGCGATATCGAAAGCGGCGCCGATGCGGGGGTCGTTCTGGCGGTCGTCCACCGTCTCCTCGACCAGCAGGATCTCCACCAGCCCGAGCTGGCTGGTGGCGGCGAACAGCCCGGGGGTGATCACCTTGCCGCGGGCGTCGATCACCTCGGCGCCGTCGGGCAGCGGCAGGTCGCGGCCCACCGCCTCGATGACGCCGTCGGTGATGAGAACGGTGGCGTCACCGAGGGAACCTTCCGGCCCCAGGGTATGGACCGTGGCGCCGACGAAGGCGAGGGTGCGCGCGTGCAGGGGAAGCGCGGCCAGCAGCATCGCGCAGAAGAGAAGGGCGTGGCGGGCGGTCATGGGCGGGCCTCCTCCACCGGGCCGAGACCCAGTTCGAAATCGGTTTGCGGGCGATAGCGGGGGTCGGCGCGGTCCCAGGCCAGGGCGCCGTCGATCCAGACCCGCTCCACGTGGGTGTAGACACTGAAGGGGTCGCCGTCCCACAGCACCACGTCGGCCATCTTGCCCGCCTCCAGGGTGCCGGTCCGGTCGTCGATACCGAGGGCCCGGGCGGGATTGAGGGTGAGCCAGCGCATGGCGTGGGCGCGATCCACCCGGTAGCCCTTCCGGGTGGAGGCGGTCATCACCTTGGCGGCTTCCTGGGGCAGGTGCTGAATGCCCACCGGCGAATCGGAGTGGACGATGGCACAGCCGCCCGCCTTGTCCACCATCGCCACGTTCTCCCGCACCGTGTCGTAGGCCTCGATCTTGAAGCCCCACCAGTCGGCCCACATGGCGGCGCAGATGCCGTTCTCCGCCAGCAGGTCGGCGATCTTGTAGGCCTCCACCGCGTGGTGGAAGGCGGCCACCTGGTAGCCGAACTCCCGGGAGAGATCGATGATCACCGCCATCTCGTCGGCCCGGTAGCAGTGCATGTGCACCTTCACCCGTCCCTCCAGGGCCGCCACCAGCGTCTCCATCTCCAGGTCACGCTTGGGCCGCTTGGCCCTGGAGTCACCGGCCGCCCGCTTCCGCTCGTACTCCTGCCACTTGCGCCGGTACTCCACCGCCTTGATCCACGCCTTGCGGTAGCCGGCCACGTTGCCCATGCGGGTCATGGGGGCCTTCTTCTTCCCCTTGCCGTAGACCCGCTTGGGGTTCTCGCCGCAGGCCATCTTGAGGGCGTGGGGGGCGTCCGGGAACTTCATCGCCTGCATGGTGCGGTTGGGGATGTTCTTCACCACCACACCGCGGCCGCCCACCAGGTTGGCCGAGCCGGGGAGGATCTGCAGGGTGGTGACACCGCCGGCGAGCGCCCGGGTGAACTGCGGGTCCTGGGGCCAGATGGAGTGCTCGGCCCAGACGTCGGCAGTGACCGGGTCGGTCATCTCGTTGCCGTCGGCGTGGGGCTGCACCCCCGGCGAGGGGTAGACCCCCAGATGGGAGTGGACGTCGATGATGCCGGGTGTGACCCAGCGGCCGGCAGCGTCGATCACCTCGGCCTCCTCCGGCGCCTCGAGCCCCCGCCCCACGGCGGCGATGAGGCCGTCGCGCACCAGCAGGTCGCCCCCGTCCATCCGCTCGCCGTTGCCGATCAGCAGGGTGGCGTTGCGGATGAGGAAGGTGCCACCGGGGAGTGGCTGGTAGGTGGAGGGATAGGCCGGGGCCGCGGGCATACCGGCTCCGGAGGTCTTGGCGGCCCCGGCCGCCTCGCCCTTCGTACTCTCGCTCGACTCGATGGAGACGACGGAGACGCAGGCCGAGAGCAGCAGGGCCGGCAGCGTCGCGGCAAGCGACCGCAACAGGGTGTACAGGGTCATGGACTCTCCTCGCTCTGGGTGTGGACGGGAAACCGCCGTGGCGATCCCGTCCGCGCCTTCTTCTGGCAGGCTGTTGAAAAACACCGTTTTTCGACAGCCTGTGCCGCGGTGCAGGGATGCACCGCCGTTTTCGATGACGCCAAGTCATTGAAAACGTGAGGAAGCCGGAAATCGCATTTTCGGCTTCCGGCGTTGAAAAAGGCCATGACGGCCTTTTTCAACATCCTGACAATGCCGCCCGACCCCAATGGTCGTCGGGCAATGGCGCCGAGCCTACCGGCGCCACGGTTGCGACACAAGGTGGGGATGCACCTTGGGGGCCGGGGTGGCGACGGGAGCGGCGAGGTAGAGATGCACCGTGAGCGCCAGGTTGCACCTGACACCTGCGCGCAGCGCCAACAGGGGTGCCGGGAGGTGCCGCCTGCGGCGGCGTGCCGAGTGCAACTCGGCGCTCCCGGGTTACAATAGCGGGATGAAGATCCTGTTCGCCACCTCCGAGGCGCTGCCGTTGATCAAGACCGGCGGGCTGGCCGACGTCAGCGGAAGCCTGCCACCGGCCCTTCGCGCGCTGGGGGCGGAGGTGCGCCTGATCCTGCCCGCCTACCGGGGCATGGCGATGGCCGCCGATGCACGGGAGGTGGTCTCCGCCTTCCCGGTGGAGGAGCACGACATGGAGGTGCGCCTCCTCGAGGGGCACCTGGGAGAGAGCGGCATCCCGGTCTGGCTGGTGGACGCGCCATCACTGTTCGATCGCCCCGGCGGCCCCTATGCCGACCCCAAGGGGCGGGACTGGCCCGACAACGCGGGCCGATTCGCCCTCTTCGCCCGCGCCATCTGCGCGGTGGCGCTGGACCACGCCTGGCTCGACTGGAAACCGGACGTGGTACATGCCAACGACTGGCAGACCGGCCTGGTGCCGGCCCTGCTGGCCGGCGCCGACCAGCGCCCGGCCACCCTCTTCACCATCCACAATCTGGCCTACCAGGGACTCTTCCCTGGCGAGACCTTCACCCAGCTCCACCTGCCAGCCGAGCTGTGGTCGCCCAACGGGCTCGAGTTCTACGGCAGGCTCTCCTTCATCAAGGGGGGGCTCGCCTTCGCCGACCGCCTCACCACCGTCAGCCCCACCTACGCCCGGGAGATCTGCACCCCCGAGTACGGCTACGGCCTGGAGGGGCTGCTCCAATACCGCTCCCACGTGCTCCACGGGGTGCTCAACGGGGTGGACTACTCCGTCTGGAGCCCGGAGAACGACCCCTTCATCCGTCGCCGTTACACCCCCCGCAACGTGGTGATCGGCAAACCCGACAACAAGCGCGCCCTGCAGGAGCGGTTCGGCCTCCCCCTGCGCCGGGAACCGCCGCTGATCGGCATGGTGAGCAGGCTGGTGAGCCAGAAGGGGATCGACCTGGTACTGGAAGCGCTGCCGGGGCTGCTGGAGCTGGGTATTCAACTGGTGGTGGTGGGCACCGGCGAGAGGCGTTTCGAGGAGGCGCTGCGGGAGGCGGCGGCCGCCCACCCACGACAGGTGGCAGTCCACATCGGTTACGACGAGGCGCTCGCCCACCAGGTGGAGGCGGGTGCCGACATGTTCCTGATGCCGTCGCGTTTCGAACCGTGTGGCATGAACCAGATGTATAGCCTGCGCTATGGGACGGTGCCCATCGTACGGCAGACCGGGGGCCTGGCCGACACGGTGGTGGATACCAATCCGGAGACGGTTCGCGACGGCAGCGCCACCGGCTTCCTCTTCCGCCCCTCCACCGCCCAGGCCCTGAGAATCACCGTCCAGCGGGCGGTGGAGTGGTTCGGCCGGCGCAGCGCCTGGCGGGCGGTGATGCGCGCCGGCATGCGCCAGGACTTCTCCTGGGAACGGAGCGCACGCACCTACCTGAAGCTCTATCGGCTCGCCATGGAAGACCGCAACCGCAAGAGGGACCCCCTTCGCTGGCAGGCAGCCGCGGAGGGGAACTCCCTCTCCGACCCCCGCCACGCCGACACCCACTCCTGAATCGCGGTATAATCCCCCGCGCCCGCGCCCTGCCCGGACCGATCCGCGGCCGGCCGCGGGCCCGATTCCGGCCGCAATGGGCGGCGCCACCGGTGGAAACCCGAGTGAACAGCAAGCAACAGTTCATCGAGACGGTGCTCTCAAGGGACAGTGAGCTCCGCTCCCGTGTCCGCCTCTTCGGCACCTTGCTGGGCAACGTCCTGCGCGAACAGGCGGGCCCCAACGTCTTCGCCTCCGTGGAGGCCCTGCGCAAGGGCTACATCCGCCTGCGCAACCAGGAGGACCCGCGCCTGCGGGCACGCATGGCGCGCATCATCGACCGCCTTCCCCCGGAGACCCTCACCCACGTGGTGCGGGCCTTCAGCATCTATTTCAGTCTGGTCAACATCGCCGAGGAGGCGTTCCACCACGAGCAGCGGCGCCGCGCCATCCGGCGCGACGCGCCGCTCTGGAACGGTTCTTTCCACGACACCATCCGTCAGTTCCGCGAGGAGGGGATCAGCGTCGAACAGCTCCAGACCCTGCTCGACCGCCTCAACTACATCCCGGTCTTCACCGCCCACCCCACCGAGGCGAAACGGCGCACCGTACAGGAGTTGCTGCGGCGCATCTTCCTCACCAGCGAGCAACTCCAGGACCGCCGCCTGGGCAGGCAGGAGCGTGCGGAGATCACCGCCGAGCTGCAGAACCAGATCCAGATCCTCTGGAAGACCGACGAGATCCGCACCCAGCGGCCGCAGGTGCAGGACGAGATCCGCAACGGCCTGAGCCTCTTCCGCGTCTCGCTGTTCGAGGCGGTGCCGGTGGTCTATCGCTACCTGGAGAAGGCGCTGCGCCGCTACTACGGCGAGTCCGGCGAGGTGCCCGAGGTACCGAGCCTGCTGCGCTTCGGCTCCTGGATCGGCGGCGACCGGGACGGCAATCCGTTCGTCAAACCGGAGACCACGGTGATGGCGGTCTGCCTGCAGGGGATGGAGATCCTGGAGGAGTATCTGAATCGCCTGGACGAACTCTCCCACATCCTCACCTTCTCCGGCCAGCTCGTGCAGCCCAGCGACGAGTTCCTGGAGAGCCTGGAGGAGGACGAGGCGCTGGTCGCCTGCGCCTTCCCCCACCGGCCGGACCGGTTCGCCAACGAGCCTTACCGACGCAAGCTCTGCTTCATGACCTACCGCATCCGGCAGAACCTGGAGGCGCTCCGCCACATCATGGATAACGGAGATTCGGGGGAGTTCTCCAGCGCTTATCCCTCCGAGAAGGCCTTCCTCGACGATCTGCGGCTGATCCGTGACTCGCTGGTCAGCCACGGTGACGGCGCCATTGCCGACGGCCGGCTGCGCGACCTGATCCGCCTGGTGGAGACCTTCGGCTTCTTTCTGGTCCATCTGGACATCCGTCAGGAGTCCACCCGCCACAGCGAGGCGGTGGCCGAGGTGCTGGCGAAACTGGGCGTGCATGGCGGCTACGACACCCTGCCGGAGAACGAACGGATGGCCCTGCTGGCCGAACAGATCGGCCGGCCGGTGCCGGAGGCGATGCCGACTCTGGAGTTCTCGGAGCCAACCCGCGAGACCCTCGACGTGTTCGGTGTCATCCGCCGCATGCGCGAGGCGGTGAGCCCCAACGTCTTCGGCAACTACGTCATCTCCATGACCCACACCGCCAGCCACGTGATGGAGGTGATGTACCTGGCCCATCTGGAGGGGCTGGCGGGACGGCGCGAGAACGGCACCTGGCGCTGCCACATCTCCATCTCGCCGCTGTTCGAGACCATCGAGGACCTCACCCACATCGAGGAGGTACTGGGCAACCTGCTGGACAACCCCACCTACGCAGCGCTGCTCGAGGCGGCCGGCAACACCCAGGAGGTAATGCTCGGCTACTCCGATTCCTGCAAGGATGGCGGCATCCTCGCCTCCGCCTGGAACCTCTACCAGGCGCAGAAGCGGATCATCCGCCTGACCCGCGAGCACGGTGTGGAGTGCCGCCTCTTCCACGGTCGCGGCGGCACCGTCGGACGGGGTGGTGGCCCCACCCACGACTCCATCATCGCCCAGCCGCCGGACACCGTTCACGGCCAGATCAAGTTCACCGAGCAGGGCGAGGTGCTGACCTACAAGTACAGCAACTCCGAGACCGCCACCTACGAACTGATCATGGGCATCACCGGCCTGATGAAGGCGAGCCGCTGCATCATCAAGCCGATGGAGCCGGACCGGGAGGAGTACATCTCGGTGATGGAGGAGCTGGCCACGGTGGGCGAGGAGGTCTACCGCCAGCTCACCGACCGCACCCCCGGCTTCCTCGACTACTTCTACGAGGCGACCCCCGTCTCGGAGATCGGCCTGCTCAACATCGGCTCCCGTCCCTCGCACCGGGCGAAACAGGATCGCTCCAAGGCCTCCATCCGGGCGATTCCCTGGGTCTTCGGCTGGGCCCAGTCCCGCCACACCCTGCCCGCCTGGTACGGCATCGGCTGCGCCCTGGAGAGATGGCGCGACCAGGATCCGACCCGGCTGGCGCGGCTGCACCGCATGTACGACGAGTGGCCCTTCTTCCGCTCCCTGCTCTCCAACACCCAGATGGCGCTCTTCAAGGGCGACATGAACATCGCCGCCGAGTACGCCACCCTCTGCCAGGACGAGGAGGTGCGCAAGCGGGTCTACGGCATGGTGCGCAGCGAGTACGAACGGACCACCACCCAGGTGCTCAACGTGGCGCACATCCGCGGACTGCTGGAGGAGAACCCGGTGCTGGCCCTCTCCCTCGCCCGCCGCAACCCCTACCTGGATCCGCTCAACCACATCCAGGTGCAGTTGCTGCGCCGCTATCGCGCCGACCAGGA
>JALTLT010000289.1 GCA_027001815.1 Gammaproteobacteria bacterium
CTGGAAAGAGATGCCCGCCGGGAGAGGAGATCGAGCAGGGCGCTCTCCAGGGCGCAGCGGCAGGCGGGGGGGAGTCCGGCGGGCATCTCTTTCCAGAGCGCCGCCGCCTCCTGCCCTTCGATCCGCTCCACCAGCCGGAGGAGTGCGGCAGCCGCCTCCGCGGGAGACTCGGTGCCGGCCTCCGGCAGGGGGGCGCACTCCCCGAACCCCCGCCTTCCCTCCCGGTCGTGCAGCTCCAGCAGCCAGCCGCTGCGGCTATCGAATCGGCCGGCGGCGGTCACCCAGGGGCGGCGCAGCGGCAGCCGGTAGGGGTGGATCTTCGGTGTCAGCAGGCTCATCCCGCCGCGAGCCAGCCCACCACCATCAACAGGGCCAGCACCATCTCGAAACGTGCCGTCTCCCCCAGCAGGGGATTGAGGTCGGGGCCCGGCTGCAGACGGCCGAGGCGCCGGGTGAGTGCCAGGGCGATGGGCAGCGTCAGGAGAGGCAGCCACGAGAGCGCCGAGGGAGGTGCCAGCCACCAGGCGGCCAGGGGGGCGGAAAAGAGCAGCGTGCCATAGAGGCGTCGGGCCCCGGTGCGGCCGATCGCCGCCACCAGCGTGCGGCGTCCCGCGCGGCAGTCGCTCTCCAGGTCCCGGTAGTTGTTGATCAGCAGCACTCCTGCCGCCGGCAGCCCGATCACCAGCCCGGCCAGGGTCACCGGCGGGGTGAGGGTTCCGGTTTGCAGATAGTAGGTACCCGCCACCGCCGCGACGCCGAAGAAGAGCAGCACGAAGAGTTCACCCAGGGGGGTGTAGGCGATGGGGCGCGGACCACCCGTGTAGCCCCAGGCGGCGGCCAGGGAGGCGAGCCCCAGCAGGACGATGGGCCAGCCTCCCACCCAGGCCAGGTAGACGCCGCAGGCGAAGGCGAGCAGCAGGGAGAGGAGGGCGGCCCCCCTCACCTGGCTGGAGGTGAGCCACCCCTCCGCCACCGCCCGTTTCGGCCCCGGGCGGTCGGGGGTGTCGACCCCACGCTCGAAGTCGGCGGCGTCGTTGTGCAGGTTGGTGCCGATCTGGATCAGCAGTCCCCCCGCCAGGGTGGCCGCCAGCGTCCCGTCCGCCAGCGTCCCCCGGTCGTGGAGGGCGATCGCCGCCCCCACCGCGACCGGTGCCACGGTGATGGTCAGGGTACGGGGGCGGATCGCCGCCAGCCAGGCCGACAGCTTGCCCCTCATGGGCGACGCGGGAAGCGGCTGAAGTCGGGGGGGCGCTTCTCCAGGAAGGCGTTGCGACCCTCCTGCCCCTCCTCGGTCATGTAGAAGAGGGCAGTGGCGTTGCCGGCCAGCTCCTGGATGCCCGCCAGGCCGTCGGTGTCCGCATTGAAGGCCGCCTTCAGCACCCGCAGGGCGGTGGGCGAGAGGGAGAGCATCTCCCGGCACCAGGCCACCGTCTCCTCCTCGAGCCGCTCCAGGGGCACCACCGCGTTCACCAGGCCCATCTCCAGCGCCTGATGGGCGTCATACTGGCGACAGAGGAACCAGATCTCCTTGGCCTTCTTCAGTCCCACCGTGCGGGCCAGCAGGCCGGCGCCCAGACCGGCATCGAAGCTGCCCACCCGCGGCCCGGTCTGGCCGAAGCGGGCGTTGTCAGCGGCGATGGTCAGGTCGCAGACCAGATGGAGCACGTGCCCCCCGCCGATGGCGTAGCCCGCCACCATCGCCACCACCGGCTTGGGCAGGGTTCGGATCTGGCGCTGCAGGTCGAGGACGTTGAGATGCTGCACCCCTTCGCCGTCCCGGTAACCTCCGGCGTCGCCCCGCACCTTCTGGTCGCCGCCGGAACAGAAGGCCTTGTCACCGGCCCCGGTGAGGATGATCGCCCCGATGGAGGGGTCCAGGTGGGCGTGCTGGAACGCCTGCATCAACTCCCGCACCGTCTCCGGCCGGAAGGCGTTGCGCACCTCGGGCCGGTTGATGGTGATGCGCGCCATGCCCTCCCCGTGATGGTAGAGGATGTCTTGAAATTCCAGACCCGCCACGGTTAGCCACTGCATGATGATCCTGTCCTCTGCTCCTCCGACCTGGATGCCAAAGGGTAACGCAACTGCCCCTTCGTGCCCACCTTCCGGAGGAATCGATGTTGATCCGAAGAAGAAACGCGCTTGGCAGCCTGTGTCGCGGTGCATGGATGCACCGCCGTTTTCAATGACACCAGGTCATTGAAAACGTGAGGAAGCCGGAAATCGCTTTTTTTGGCTTCCGGCGTTGAAAAAGGCCAGGATGGCCTTTTTCAACACCCTGTCAGGGATTGGAGAATGGTGGCGACGCAGGGGGCGGGTGCGGGCAGGGAGGGGCGATCGCTCGCACTGGCGCCGGATCGATTCCGGCTCTCTCTCCCGCGCGCGGATACTGTTCAATGGTGGCCGGGAAGCCGTCATGTCCGGGCGGAGAGGGGGAAGGCGTGGGCCGGGATCGCCTCGCGAGTCTCCCTATTCGGATGCGGGAGGATCTGCGGGTGGTTGAGGGCCTCGCCGGCCATCGGCGGTTCCGAGGGAGGGATTCCGGCGACGAGCGCCTTTTCCGACGACTCCGGTCGTCGTGGGTGGATCTTATGACGAAGATCACGCCGGGGGGAGTGAGAATTGGTCGATTGCAGCGCCCATCATCCGCGCGTGGCAGGAGTTCGATGGCCCGCCCGGCCTCTCTTCCGCTCACCGAGGGTGGAAGCTTGCGTGCTCGTGCGCGGTTCCCTAGACTATGCGGCGAGTGGCTGGCGTAGCTCAGTGTGGTAGAGCAGCTGATTTGTAATCAGCCGGTCGGGGGTTCGACTCCCTCCGCCAGCTCCATATTACCCTTGAATCAATGGGTTACAGAGCCAGGAGGCAGGCCACCAAGGTCTGTCAGACCCACAGGCGCCGTATCTCGCACATGCGGCGCCTGTTTTCATCTGGGACTATATTGGCTTTGTTGACATTTCCTCCCACCGCAAACGGAAAAAGAACATCCTATAGTGTCAGCCACTAGCATAACCACAACATCTCCGCACGATCAAGGCTGCGCCCCCCAACTCTTGGGGCTCCCGCCTCAATCACGGGACGTCCCCTTCACAATTGGGGCAACACGTTCAGCATTGACCGCATCATCTTGAGGTCGGGCTCGATATACTCCATCGTCATGCGCACATCCGTGTGCCCGAGCATGGTCTGAAGGGATTTGATGTCTCCGGCGGAGGCGAGCCGGGTAGCCATGGTGTGCCGCAGGCGGTGCGGTGTGATCAGGATCTTCTCACCATGCTCCCGGGACAAGAGATCCGACAGTCGTCGGAAAAATCCCGTCACCTGGTCTTCGTTGATCTCCGGTCCGTGGTAGCGGGGATTGAAAAGGGAGGCGTTGAACACCTGGAGGTTGGAGATGTCCCGGTGGGGACCGTATATGCGGAGGGTGCGTTTGTGCAGCTCTTCCAGAGACGTCACCAGATGCGGAACAAGCGGGACATCCCACTCTCGCCGCGTCTTCGAGCCTTCGACCTTGAGATGCAGAATGGCTCCCCGAAGATCCAGGTGTGACCAACGCATTTCGACCAACTGCCTGCGACGAATTCCTGTATAGCAGAATGTCTTGAGGACGATGACCCAGAACCATCCTGGCTTGAGTGGCTCTTCAGGCG
>JALTLT010000290.1 GCA_027001815.1 Gammaproteobacteria bacterium
CCGGCCAGCAGATCGAGCACTGCCGGCGGCACGCAATCGGGACGGGTGCCCACGGAGATGCCGATGACGTCGGGTTGTGCCAGCGCCCGGTCATAGAGCGTTCGCAGGGTCTCCACATCGGCATAGGTGTTGGTGTAGGCCTGAAAATAGGCGAGATAGAGCCGTGCGCCGGTGCGGCGGCTGATTACCTGGCGCCCTTCCTCGATCTGCTGCTCCACCGGGTCCGGATTGCGCGCGTTGGGGCTGAAGGAGACGTTGTTGCAGAAGGTACAGCCGCCCCGCCCCAGGGTACCGTCCCGGTTGGGACAGGTGAAAGCGGCGTTGATCGCCACCTTGTGCACCCGTTCCCCGTACTTGCGCAGCAGGTACTGGCCAAAGGTGTGGACACGGCTGGAGAGCACCACGGAATCGCCTCGCTCCGGTCTGCAGGGACCGGTTGTGACGGAAAGACCCGCGCTATTTTCGTCCCTCCCCCCGCGCGGGGGATTGATCCAGATCAATTTTTCAGGCTCTCAGCGTGTCGGCCTGTCAAAGTCCGACTGGCTGCTGGCCTCATTGAAAACAGCGGTGCATCCCTGCACCGCGGCACAGGCTGCCGAAAAACGGGGTTTTTCAACAGCCTACTAGTGACGGAGGGATACGCGCCTGGGAGGGTGAGCGGCAGCGGGCCCGTTCACGGCCGGCTCCGGGTGGACGAAAGGCGCTGTCTCTTCAACCGCATGTCGGGTAGAAGAAACGAGGAGCCGGTCGGTTCATAATGGAGGGAGGGAATCCCGTGCCCCAAGGATCCGGAGGAGTGATGAACAGGCGGAGAGAGATGTGGACGATTGCCGGCACGCTGCTGCTGGGGTTCTCCCTCGGTCTGCCACTGACGGTTCGGGCGCAGGGCCACGAACCGGAGCTGTGGGGCGTGGCGATCGGTCTCCGCTCGGCGCAGGGCCCCTACGTGAGCGAGGATGGCCGGTCCGACGATCTCATCCCCTTGCTCTTCTTCGACGATGGAGGCAGGTTCTTCCTCCGCGGGGTGGAGGCCGGGTTCCGTCTGTTCCGCGGCGATGCCGCGGAACTGAACGTGATCAGTCGCTACCGCTACCTGGATATCCCTCCCGACGATCAGAGACGGGTGAAGGGCAACGCCTTCGATGGCGGGGTGCAGTTGAGGTTTCGAGCCGGCTCCCGCCTGACGCTGGATCTGGAGGCTCTCGACGACCGGTCCGGCCGCACCCACGCCAGTCTGACCGGCAGTTGCCTCCAGGCCGGTTCCCGGTGGGATCTGACATCCTACGCGAGACTTCGCTGGAAGAGCGGACGCTTCAACAGGTACTATTACGGACTCGATGTGGAGTCTCCGGGGCGCGGAGTCGACATGGAGGTGGGTGTCGACGCGCGCTACCAGGTGGCCAGCAATTTCCACCTCTTCGGTCGAGCCAGCGTGACGCTGCTCGAAAAGGGGGTGACGGATCTGGAGGTCGTCGACCGCGGCATTCAGGACGAACTCTATCTGGGCATCGCTCTCTTCAACGATCGCAACACGATCGGAAGGCCCCTCCGCTCCCGCCCCTTCGTGCGGATCTCCTACGGATGGGCCACGCCCTCGGATCTCGGGGAGATTCTGCTGTTCTCCTCCGAGTCCGATCCTCACGACAACCGGTTGAGTTCGGTCTCTTTCGGGATCCCCCTTTCCGACACCCTGCTGGGATACCCCGTGCCGCTCTATTTCACCCCCGGTTTCATCTACCACCATCCCTCCGATGTGCAGGGGGGGTTTCCGGAGTATGTCCTGGGGGTGAAGGCCTATTACACCTTCGGTTTCCCCGTTCCGGTGAGGATCGGCCTCGCCGAGGGAATCTCTTACACCGCCCGGATCTCCTACATCGAGAGAGGGGATGTGGAGGAGACGGCCGACCGCCCGAGCAACCTGCTCAACTACCTGGATCTCTCCGTCGGTGTCGACCTCGGTCGGCTCTCCGGCAGCCGCGTCCTGGAGGGTACCTGGCTGGGGGTCGGAGTCCACCACCGATCGGGGATATTCGAGAGTTCTTCCGTGTTCGGTGGGACGAGGGGAGGGAGCAACTACCAGACGCTCTACCTGCAGTACCACTGGTGAATCGCCTGGCGTGCCCCCGATCGGGACCCCATTCGTCCGATCCCGATCGTTGCCGCCGACGACCGGGGTCGCCGGCCACCGGCCCGACGCGGATCACGCCGCGCCGTGGCCGGCAGCCGGTGGCGCGCTCCCCGGGTTCAGCCCGCTTTCCCCGCTTCCGTTGCCTCCGGCACCTCCAGGAGCCTTCCCGTCTTGCAGTCGTAGATATAGCCGTGGATCGGGATATCGGAAGGCACCATCGGATTGCCGCGGATCCTCTTCACGTCGTCGACGACACTCTTCGCCAGATCATCGATGGTCAACCAGTGAATGTACTTTCCCTCTGTGGTCCCCGGGCCTTCACCGACGTCGTGCCATCCCGACTCGTCCACCGTCGCGGTGCTCAGACTGCTTTCCAGCAGATTGCCCATGATCTCGTTGGTGAAGGTCTCCATTCCGCAATCGGTGTGGTGGATGACGAACCATTCGTTGGTTCCGAGGAGTTTGTGGGAGATGACCAGCGAGCGGATCGCGTCGTCGCTGGCCCTTCCTCCTGCATTCCTGATGACGTGGGCATCACCTTCTGCCAGCCCTGCATACTTGGCCGGGTCGAGACGGGCATCCATGCAGGTGAGGATTGCGAAACGCCTTCCCGGTGGCATGGGCAGATCGCCCTTGTCACCAAAGTCGGCTGCATACCTGGCGTTGGCCGCCATTACTTCGTCAACGATTTTGCTCATCTCCGCCCTCCGGGGTTTGCCGCGTCACCGGGCCGCGTCGGACCCGCAGGTGGTAAAAACGGGTGTTCCGGGGTGGCATCCGGTCGCGCTCTCTTGGTGTGGTGGAATTCGGCCAGCCCTTGGTGATCTCTCCCCGCCGCGGGTGTTGGTGTCCGCCGCGAAGGGGAGGGAAATACCCTGACCAGGTATGAGGTTAAGCCCAACGGCGCCCTACTGTCCAACCCCGCCCCCACGGGGGCGATCAGAAGTCGGCCAGGGGGATGGTGGGCTCCGGTGGCATGGGAAGGGGGCCGAGATCGGGGCGGGTGGTGTAACGGAGGTAGAGGATGGCCCGGTTGGGGGAGTAGTAGTCGGCGCGCTCCATTTCGGCGCGTGCGCCGATGTGCAGCCGGCGGTTGATGCGGTACTCGATGGCGCCCATCAGGCTGTAGCCCATGCCCCGACCGGGGCCACCGGTGTACCAGGGCTCGATGCCGTTGTTCGGTGTGAGGGCCTCGGCGGCCGCCTGCAGGGTGTCGTCGGAGGGAAACCAGGGGGCATCGTCGGTGCTGGAGAAGGAGTAGCTCACCGAGGCGCGCAGCTCCCACGACCAGCGGCGGGTGCGCGCATACCAGTCCACCGGGAGGGAGAGGGAGAGATAGCTGCGGGGGCTGTAGTACCCCCCGTGCCCCCAAGTGAACTCGCCCAGGTTCTCGCTGTGGTACCAGAGCATGGTGTTGAGAGCGACGCTGAGGCGCTGGTCCTCCTCCCGGATCAGTTTGCGGTAGAGACCGCCGAGCAGCCGGATGCGGTCGTTGTCGGCCACCTCCCGTCCGCTGAGG
>JALTLT010000291.1 GCA_027001815.1 Gammaproteobacteria bacterium
GACGAAGTGGGCCCAGCCGGGGAGGAGGGGGAGCCGCTGATCCTCCGGGAAGGTGATCCCCAGGCACTGGAGATGGCCGTCCCGCTCAGTCGGGCGAAGGAGTTCCTCCGCGGTCCGACGGCGAAACGACTGAAGGACGATCTCTCTCCCCTTCGCGTGCTTCCGGGCAATGGCGGATTGCACCTGGTCCGTGTCCTTCCGGACCGGTTTCTCCAGCTCCTGGAGCAGCAGCCGGGCGACGACTCCCACGAGAGACGGACGCTTCCCGTTCGACGCGCCATGCCGGAGACGGTCTGGATCGGCCTCTGTTTCGCAGAAGGTGAGAGCCCCCCCCTGCTGGATCGGCTGCCGAAGAGCGAGGGGTGGCTCGGAGGGGAGGGGGTGGGCAGCGATGCCGAGTGGTTCGCCTGGCTCGCCAACCTGGTCACGCTGCTGGTCTGGCAGGGGGACCAGATCTCCCGTCTGATGCGTGATCCGATCAGCCGCCTGCCGGGGCGCAGCGAGTTCCAGGCGGTGCTGGCCGCCCTGGACCGGCGCTTCCGTCAGACCGGGGATGCCTTCACCCTCCTGCTGATCAATCCCGACGACTACGCGAGTCTCAACCAGCGTTTCGGCCGCGAGGCGGGTGACCAGGGATTGCGGGAGATCGCCGCCGAGATCCAGCGTCGTCTGCGCAGGACCGATCGGGTATTCCGTTACGGTGGCGCCATGTTCGCCGCCCTTCTCCCCGGGACGGGTCGGCAGCAGGCGGAGACGGTAGCCCGCAAGGTGCGTGCCGCGCTGGTCGAGCACCCCTTTCTCGACGGTTCCGTCCGTCTCGGTTTCAGCATCGGTCTCAGCAGTTGCGAGAGGGCCATGGAGACCCCTCCCCAGGATCCCCCGGAAGTGGTACGACGTGCCGATCAGGCCCTCGGTCTGGCCCGCGTGCGGGGCGGAGCGGTGCTCTGCTGGAAGCCCGATCTGGCGAGCAGCGACGATGTGGGCAGGGATCGGCTGCAGGGGATCTTCAATGCCGACGTGGTGAAGGACTATCGCAACATGCAGTTGTTGTGGGACCTGGTGGCCCTGGTCTCCACCCATACCGACACCGACAGGATCCTGCGCCACTTTCTCGACCGCATCCAGCAGACCTTCGGCCCCGCCCGCCTCGCCGTCTGCCGCCTCGAAGAGAGACGCATCGAGGTGGTCGCCGGCTGCCGGCAGGGGGGCGGGGAGGGTTCCCTGTCCGAGTTGACGGCCGAGGAGTCGATGCTGGTCGGGAGGGCGATGGAAGAGGGGCGGACCTTGCGGCGTAGCTGGAAGGGGGGCGACGATCCCTCCCTGGCGGGCGAACGCATTGGCTACGCTCTGCCCATCGTCGCCCGCGAGCGGGTACTGGGTTGTCTCTATCTGGCGGAGGAGGGGGAACCCACCGGTCTGGACTCCTCCGACCTCGTGTTCCTGCGCGCCCTCACCGACCAGGTGGCGCTGGCGCTGGATCGCGCCGATCTGGTACAGCGTGCCCAGCAGAGGCAGGAGCAGGAGAAACGGAAGCTGCGCGCGGAGCTGCGCGGTCTGCGCGAGGTGGTCCAGGAGTCCCGTCTCATCTACCGTTCCGCAGCCATGGAGGCCCTGCTGGCGACGCTGCGCCAGATCGCCCCCACGGATGCCACCGTCCTGATCAATGGTGAGAGCGGTACCGGCAAGGAGATGCTCGCCAGGACCCTGCACGAGCTGAGTGACCGGCGTGACCGGCCGATGGTCGTCGTGGACTGCGGTGCCATCGCCCACAGTCTCATGGAGCGCGAGTTGTTCGGCCACGAGCGGGGGGCCTACACGGGCGCCGACCGCCGGGTGGCGGGCCGGCTCGAGGAGGCCCGCGGAGGGACGTTGCTGCTCGACGAGATCGGAGAGGTACCCCTGGAGCTGCAGCCGAAACTGCTGCGGTTCGTCCAGGAGAAGGAGATCGTGCCGGTCGGTTCGTCACGACCCATCCGGGTGGATGTGAGGATCCTGGCGGCCACCAACCGCGATCTGTGGGAAGAGGTGAAGGCGGGGCGGTTCCGGGAGGATCTCTTCTACCGCCTCAACGTCATCTCCGTCGTCTCTCCCCCCCTGCGTGAACGTCCCGACGATATCCTGCCACTCGCCCGCCATTTCCTGGAGCGCTATTCGCTGCAGTACCACAAGCCCGTGCGGCGCTTCACCCCCGGGGCGGAGCGGAGAATGAGGGCCTACGAATGGCCCGGAAACGTGCGGGAACTGCAGAACAGGATTCTCTCCGCGGTGGTGATCTGTTCCGGTGAAGAGATCGGCGAGGCGGAGCTGCGTCTCGGCATCTCCCGCCCGGAGTCGGTCTGCTCCCCCCGGGGGCCGGCCCCGGCGGAGATCGCCCCGCCGGCGGTGGACGAGATTCGGGGGGGCGACCAGGCGAGCCCCCCCCTGGAGGAGGTTGCCAGGCATCTTCTCGAGAGGATGCTCCAGCTTCCTCCGGCGGTTCGTCCCCCCCTGGAACGTCGGGTCACCGATCTCCTCTTCCGGCTCGCCCTGAAACGGAGCGGCGGCGTACTGCGCCGTGCCGCGGCCAGCCTCGGCGTGCCGGAGACCACCTTCCGTCGTCGCATGAGGGGGGGTGAGCAGGGGGATTCCGCCGAAGATGCACGGCTGGAAGAGATCCTGGAGGAGTTTCTCGGCACCGCTCCTTCCCCCGTCGACTCCTCCATGTCCCTTCCCCTCCGATTGCGTTACGCCCTGCTCCGTGCGGTGGATGCCCGTTACGGGGGGCGGGTGGCCGATGGTGCAGCCCTGTTGGGGGTTTCCCTCGCCACCTATCGGAAATGGCGCGCGGAGGCAGATTCGGCGCGCTGAAACAAACTTCGGCGCGCCGAATCTGCCATCGGACGCGCCGATTTCCACTTCGCATTCCCCTTCCATCGGGGATTGGGCAATAAATCCCTGTTCTCTCCGCCCGGCGTATCCCCCTTGTTTTCCCCATATTCACTAACCCCTTGTTATTCAACGGAAGGAAAACGGTTATTGGGTAATATTGCCCTTTGTCACAATTGATTCGGCGATTCTCCAGCCGGATGGCACGCCCCTTGCTCCAGGAGAAGCATAAGAGACTGCGCGCATTGTGCGAACGCAGACGAGTTTCGGGTGAACACGGTGAAAACAATGAACTTGAGCAGACTGGTTGGCGCAGGCGCGATGTTCGTCCTGTTGGCGATCGTGCTGTACCGACCCTCCTCTCCCGAAACCACGGTTCGGGAGGAGGTGGCGCGCTTTATCGTCCAGGGTGCCGATCCCGCTTCCCTGCAGCGGGCGGTGAAAGCGGCGGGCGGGGAGGTCGTGGACCACCTGGCGATCATCGACGCGGTGGTGGCGACCCTGGACCGGAACGGGTTGGAGCGGCTGCGGGACGATCCGGCGGTCCGTCGGGTCTACGCGGACCGGGTGCTCCGTTTCTCCCATGGCGAGGTGAAAACCGGGAGCCCCATGGATGGCGATGATTCCGGTTCCGACATCGATGACAGCCTGCCGAGTCTCGACACTGCCTATCCAGGGCTGGTGGATGCCACCCGTCTGCATGGTTGGGGTATCACGGGCAGGAACGTGACCATCGCCGTGGTGGATACCGGTCTGTGGGCTCA
>JALTLT010000292.1 GCA_027001815.1 Gammaproteobacteria bacterium
GCGGAGATCCTGGTCTTCTCCGGGCCGGCGCGCATCTTCGAGTCGCAGGAGGCGGCCGTGGAGGCGATCCTCGGCGACCGGATCCGCCCGGGTGACGTGGTGGTGATCCGCTACGAGGGGCCGCGTGGGGGGCCCGGCATGCAGGAGATGCTCTATCCGACCAGCTATCTCAAGTCCAAGGGGCTCGGCAAGGCGTGTGCCCTGATCACCGATGGCCGCTTCTCCGGCGGCACCTCCGGCCTCTCCATCGGCCACTGCTCGCCGGAGGCGGCCGAGGGGGGCGCCATCGGCCTGGTCGAGGAGGGGGACACCATCGAGATCGACATCCCCAACCGTTCCATACGGGTGGCGCTCTCCGACGAGGAGCTGGCCCGCCGCCGCGAGGCGATGGAGGCGCGGGGCGCCGAGGCGTGGAAGCCGGTGGGGCGTGATCGCCAGGTCTCCGCCGCGTTGCGCGCCTATGCGGCGATGACCACCTCCGCCTCCAGAGGTGCGGTTCGCGACATCGGACAGCTCGAGAAGTGAGAGGCGTCACGTCGCTGTAACAATCCATGGGTTCAATAGGGTGTTGAAAAAGGACGTCCTGGCCTTTTTCAACGCCGCAAGCCGAAAATGCGATTTCCGGCTTCCTCACGTTTTCAATGAGACTGGCAGCCTGTCGGCCTTTGACGGGCCATCAGGTTCTGGTGTATTCGCGGGGCCCCGAGAGGCGGGAAGGCCCTCCCGGGGGACGCCGTGAACCCATCCCTGGGGGCTCGTCGGCGGCATCCTTGCCGCCAACGCCCCCGGGAGGGCCTTCCCGCCTCTCGGGGCGGAGTGACCTTCAGCTTGAAGTCCGTCAGGCTGCCAGTCTCATTGAAAACGGTGGTGCATCCATGCACCGCGGCACAGGTTGCCGAAAAACGGTGTTTTTCAACACCCTGCTAATGGGATCGTCACGAGCCGTACGGCTCCATGCCGGAGGGTCGTCACCAGACGGGCGTCCCCCGCATCGAGCGATCCTTCCAGGAGACATGATGGAGATTGAACGACGTATCCTCATCGTCGACGACGAACCTCCCATCCGGGAGATGGTGGCTTTCGCCCTGGAGCGGGCCGGATTCCGGGTGGAAGAGGCGCAGGACGCGGGTGAGGCCCTGGCTGCCGTCACCGACGCGCCGCCGGACCTCATCCTGCTGGACTGGATGCTGCCCGACACCAGCGGGGTGGATCTCGCCCGCCGTCTCAAGCGCGACGAGCTGCTGGCCACCGTTCCCATCATCATGCTCACCGCCCGCAGCGAGGAGCAGGACAAGATTCTGGGTCTCGAGGTGGGGGCCGACGACTATGTCACCAAGCCCTTCTCGCCCCGCGAGCTGGTGGCGCGGATCAACGCCGTCCTGCGCCGGGCCCGCCCCGAGGGGGAGGCCCACGAGATCCTCGAGGCCGAGGGGCTGCGGCTCGATCCGGTGAGCCACCGGGTGACGGTGGATGGTCAGCCGGTGGCCCTCGGACCGAAGGAGTACCGGCTGCTCCACTTCTTCATGAGCCATCCCGAGCGGGTCTTCTCCCGTGGCCAGATCCTCGACCGGGTCTGGGGGCGCAACGTCTACGTGGAGGAGCGCACGGTGGACGTCCACATCCGGCGTCTGCGCAAGGCGCTCGAGGGTCACCGCTGCGACCGGCTCATCCAGACGGTGCGCGGTGCCGGCTACCGCTTCTCCACCCAGGAGCAGCCTTGACCGGTCCCTGGCGCCGCGAGACGTGGCGGCTGGCCGGCGTGCTGGCCGGCTCGCTCTTCGCCGGCATCCTGGTCGGCCAGCCGGTGTGGGGGCTGCTGCTCGGCGTCGGCGCCTATTTCGGCTGGCACCTCTGGAACGTCGCCCTGCTCGATGCCTGGCTCCGCGGCGAGCGGAGCGGCCGGCAGATGCCCGACCCCGGCGGCATCTGGGGGGAGGTGTTCCTGCGTATCCGCGCCCTGCAGAAGCGCAACCGCAAGCGCAAGAAGAAGCTCACCCGCATGCTGGAGAGGTTCCGTCTCTCCACCAACGCCATTCCCGACCCCACCGTGGTACTCGACGGCGCCAACCGCATCGAATGGTGGAACCAGGCGGCCGCCGAGCTGCTCGACCTCTCCCACCCCCACGACGTGGGACAGAAGATCACCAACCTGATCCGCTATCCCGACTTCGTCGCCTGGCTCGACGGGGAGCACTTCGATCAGCCACTGGAGATTCCCGCGCCGGTGGACTCCCGCGTCACCCTCTCCATCCGGGTGGTACCCTACGCCAAGAACCAGCGGTTGCTGGTGGCCCAGGACGTGAGCCGCATCCGCCTGGTGGAGCAGATGCGGCGCGATTTCATCGCCAACGTCTCTCACGAACTGCGCACCCCCCTGACAGTGATCCAGGGCTACCTGGAGAGCCTCATCGACGCCGACGACGAGTGCAGCCGGCGGTGGCGGCGGGAACTCCACAACATGGAGCAGCAGTCGGCACGCATGGCCACCCTGGTGAGTGACCTGCTGCTGCTCTCGCGCCTCGAAACGGAGGGTCAGGCCACGGATCACTCCCCGGTGGACGTGCCGGCGCTGCTGCAGATGCTGCTGGAGGATCTGCAGGCCCTGAGCCAGGGGCGCCATCACATCTCCCTGGAGGCGGACCGCGATCTCTGGCTGCTGGGCGATCGCGAGGAGCTGCGCAGCGCCTTCTCCAATCTCGCCTACAACGCCGTCCACTACACCCCGGAAGGGGGGCAGATCCGCCTCTCCTGGCATGCCGACGCCGAGGGGGCCTATTTCGAGGTGGAGGATACCGGCATCGGTATCGACGCCCCCCATATCCCGCGTCTCACCGAGCGTTTCTACCGGGTCGACGTGGGGCGTTCGCGGGAGATCGGTGGTACCGGCCTGGGGCTGGCGATCGTCAAGCACGTGCTGGTCCGTCACCGGGGGGAGCTGTGGATCAGCAGCGAGCCAGGGAAGGGGAGCCGCTTCACCTGCGCCTTTCCTGCTTCCCGGATCGTGAGGCAGGAAGAGGGCCGGGAGCCGGTGGACGGAGGTGGACAGCCCCCTCCTGTCACGGAACCGTAACATCCGTTTCACGGCGGCGTCACATGGACGCGGCACACTTTACGGGTCAATGACATTGCCAGCCGTTCCGGCGCCGGTGGCGGCCCCGGAACCCAAACGACGAGGAAACCGTTCATGTCCTACCGCAAGCTTATCGCCGCAACTGGTCTGCTGGCCGCCTCGCTGGTCGCCGGAGGGGCCTCCGCCGCTCCGAAGATCGATCCGAAGCTGCCCGAGTACAAGGTCACCATCGGCGTGGCCGGCAATCTGTCGAGCGTCGGCTCCGACACCCTGGCCAACCTGATGACCCTCTGGGCCGAGGAGTTCAAGCGCCTCTACCCCAACGTCAACATCCAGATCCAGGCCGCCGGTTCCTCCACCGCGCCGCCCGCGCTCACCGAGGGGACCTCCAACCTGGGCCCCATGAGCCGCAAGATGAAGGGCAAGGAGATCGCGGCATTCGAGAAGAAGTACGGATACAAGCCGACCCCCATCCGGGTCGCCATCGACGCCCTGGCGGTCTTCGTCCACAAGGACAACCCCGTCAAGGGGCTGACCATCCCCCAGGTGGATGCCATCTTCTCCTCCACCCGCAAGTGCGGCTATCCGGAGGGGATCAGCCGCTGGGGTCAGCTCGGCCTGACCGGTGCCTGGAAGAACCGGGACATCCAGCTCTACGGCCGCAACTCGGTCTCCGGTACCTACGGCTACTTCAAGAAGCACGCCCTGTGCAAGGGTGACTACAGGAACAGCGTCAACGAGCAGCCCGGTTCCGCCTCCGTGGTGCAGTCGGTCTCCGCCTCCCTCAACGCCATCGGCTACTCCGGCATCGGTTACGTCACCTCCGGCGTCAAGGCGGTCCCGCTGGCCAAGAAGCCGGGCCAGCCCTTCGTCGCCGCCACTCCGGAGAATGCGGTCAAGGGCAAGTATCCCCTGGCCCGCTTCCTCTACATCTACGTCAACAAGCACCCCAACAAGCCGCTGCCTCCGCTGGAGCGCGAGTTCATCAGGATGGTGCTGTCGAAGATCGGTCAGGAGGTGGTGATCAAGGACGGTTACATCCCGCTGCCCGCCAAGGTGGTGATGAAGGAGCTGGCCAAGCTCGAGTGAATCGCTGCCGATCCCGGGCGCGCCCCGGCCCGCCCGGAGGGTGGATCGGCCCTGCCCATGTGGCGGGGCCGTCCCTTTTTGGCCATACTGTGCAGACCGCGCCCCGGGACGGGGCTGTCACACGGTTGTAACAAAGCCCGCCTATCCTCTCCGCCATGAGCCCAGCCGACGACTCTTCCGACTCTTCCTCCCTGCTCCCCTCGGGTGCCCTGGCCGACCGGCTGTGGCGCTGGCGCTTCTTCAAGGAGCGTGCGGCTCGCGTCGCCGTGGGCTGGGGGGGCATGATGGTGATCGTCGCCCTGATTCTCATCTTCGTCTATCTCCTCTATGTGGTGGTGCCCCTCTTCCAGGGGGCCTCCATGGAAGAGGGCGGGAGCGTCACCCCCGCGGTGGCGACCGGCGATCCCCTCTATCTCTACCTGGAGGAGCAGAACCAGGTGGCCATGCGCCTGGCGGGGGACGGCTCGATCCTCTTCTTCCGGGTCGTCGACGGTTCCACCGTCGATCGGGTGGAGCTGCCCCTCACTGCCGAGGTGACGGCGATGGCCGCCGCCGATCCGCTGACCGGAGTGGTGGCCCTTGGGCTGGCCGACGGCAAGGTGATGGTCTTCCGTCATCGCTACCGGCAGACCTTCCCCAACGACCGCATGGTGATCGTGCCGCAGGTGGAGTTCCCCTTCGGTGAGGAGCCCTTCACGGTGGATGCGGAGGGCCGGGCTGTCCGTCGGCTGGCGATCCAGGACAACGAGGAGGAGGCGACGCTGGTCGCCGCCGTCGAGGGGGGGGTGGTGCGGCTGGTCCACTTCGCCAAGGAGAGCTCCTTCCTGGACGAGGACGAGGTGAGCCTGGAGCGCAACGACGTGGTGGTGCCCTCGCGGCTGACGGAGGTGCGCTGGGTCCGCCTCAATCTCCAGCAGCACCATCTCTATCTGGTGGACGATCTGGGGCAGGCGGAGTTCTTCGATCTGCGTGACAAGGCGTCACCGACGCTGCTGCAGCGTCTGGTCCTCTCGCCACCCGGGCGGAGGATCACCGCCATGGAGTTCCTCACCGGTGGCATCTCCGTGATGGTGGGCGACGAGACGGGGCGCATCACCCAGTGGTTCCCGGTGCGGGGCGGGGAGGGCACCCAGAAGCTGACCCGTATCCGTGATTTCGACGCCCAGCGGGATCCCATCGTCGCCATCGCCGCCGAGAGCGGCCGCAAGGGCTTCGTCGCCCTCGATGCGCGGGGGCGCATGGGGGTCTATCACGCCACCGCCCATCGGGTGCTGGGTATCCGTGAGGTGGCGCCCGCGGGGGCGAGCCACATCGCCCTGTCACCGCGCGCGGACGGCCTGCTGGTGCAGGCGCCGGAGGGTGACCTGCGCCTCTGGCACCTCCACAACGAGCACCCGGAGGTCTCCTGGTCCTCCCTGTGGGGCAAGGTGTGGTACGAAGGGCACGAGGCGCCCAAGTGGCTCTGGCAGTCCTCCTCCTCGAGCCAGGACTTCGAGCCCAAGCTGAGTCTGACACCGATCTCCTTCGGCACCCTCAAGGCGGCCTTCTACGCCATGATCATCGCCGCCCCGCTGGCGATCCTCGGGGCCATCTACACCGCCTATTTCATGGCCCCCGGCATGCGCCGCAAGATCAAGCCCACCATCGAGATCATGGAGGCGCTGCCGACGGTGATTCTCGGCTTCCTCGCCGGCCTCTGGCTGGCGCCGACGGTGGAGGCCAACCTGCCGGGCATCTTCTCCCTGCTGCTGCTCACGCCCCTGGCGATCCTGCTGGCCTCGTGGGTCTGGTACCGTCTTCCCCACCGCATCAACGGCGGGGTGCCGGAGGGGTGGGACGCCCTGCTGCTGGTGCCGGTGGTGCTGGCGGTGGCCTGGCTCTGCTTCAGCCTCAGCAAGCCGGTGGAGGTGGCCTTCTTCGGTGGCGACATGCGTCTCTGGCTCACCTCCCGGGGGATCGACTTCGATCAGCGCAACTCGCTGGTGGTGGGGCTGGCGATGGGCTTCGCGGTGATCCCCACCATCTTCTCCATCACGGAGGATGCCATCTTCAGCGTGCCCAAGCACCTCACCCAGGGCTCCCTGGCGCTCGGTGCGACGCCCTGGCAGACACTCAGCCGGGTGGTGATCCTCACCGCCAGTCCGGGCATCTTCTCGGCGGTGATGATCGGCCTGGGCCGGGCAGTGGGCGAGACCATGATCGTCCTCATGGCCACCGGTAACACCCCGGTGATGGACTGGTCCATCTTCCAGGGGATGCGCACCCTGTCGGCCAACATCGCGGTGGAGGTGCCGGAGTCGGAGGTGGGCAGCACCCACTACCGGGTGCTCTTTCTGGCGGGACTGGTGCTGTTCGTCTTCACCTTCGTCATCAACACCCTGGCGGAGGTGATCCGCCAGCGGCTGCGCAACAAGTACAGTTCCCTATGAGCATCCGGGCCTGGTACTCCAGCGGCACCCCCTTCGTCTGGCTCACCGCCGGTGCGGTCAGCATCAGCGTCATCATGGTGGTGGGCCTGCTGCTGATGATTCTCGCCCGGGGTCTGGGTCACTTCTGGCCGGCGGAACTCCACCTCATCGAATACCGGAACGCCGATGGCGAGACCCAGACCCTGCTGGGGGAGATCCGTGAATCGGAGCAGGTTCCTGCGGTGCGGGTGCGGGAGGCGGGATATCCCCTGCCCGACGACGCCCCGGAGCTGGTCACCCGCCATCTCTTCAAGGTGGGCAACCGCGATCTCTACGGCTTCGATTTCCGCAGCGTGGTGGGGCTCGGCATCACGGGCGAATCGCTGCCCGCGGGGGCGACTGCCATCGAGCGCCGCACCTGGGGCAACTTCTACGGTTTTCCCGTCCGCCTGGAACAGGGAGGCGAGGTGATCGCGGAGGGCGATGCGGTCTGGGAGAAGCTCCCCCCGCTGGTGGAGCGGGCCCACGCCCTCCACGAGGAGATCCGCGACTTGGAGCAGCGCCAGATCGGCGCCATCAACTACGAGCAGGAGCGGGTGCGGCTCGCCGAGCGGCGGCTCGAGCTGGAAGGGATCGACGACCCCGCCGCCCGCCAGGAGATCGCTGAGAGCCGCGCCGCCCTGCAGGCCCGTTTCGAGGCCCTCCAGGCCCGCCTCGCCGAGCTGCGCGAGCAGGAGGCGCGCGACACCCTGGTGATGCGCAGCGCCGACGGGCGCGAGGTGCCAGTGGCGCTGGCCAACCTGGTGCGCATCTACCGGCCCAACACCATGGGGGTGATGGAGAAGCTGGGCTTCTACGGCTCGCGGCTCTGGGAGTTCGTCTCCGACGAGCCCCGCGAGGCGAACACCGAGGGGGGGATCTTTCCGGCCATCTTCGGTACCGTGATGATGGTGTTGATCATGTCGGTGCTGGTCACTCCCATGGGGGTGGTGGCGGCGGTCTACCTGCGGGAGTACGCCCGCCAGGGGCCGGTCACCCGGCTGATCCGCATCGCCGTCAACAACCTGGCCGGGGTGCCCTCCATCGTCTACGGCGTGTTCGGTCTCGGCTTCTTCGTCTACTTCCTCGGCGGCAACATCGACCGGCTCTTCTTCCCCGAGGCACTGCCGGCGCCCACTTTCGGCACGCCTGGCATCCTCTGGGCCTCCCTCACTCTGGCGATTCTCACCCTCCCGGTGGTGATCGTCTCCACGGAGGAGGGGCTGGCGCGCATCCCCCGCTCGATCCGCGAGGGGAGCCTGGCGCTGGGCGCCACCAAGGCGGAGACCCTGTGGCGCACCGTGCTGCCGATGGCCAGCCCGGCGATGATGACCGGTCTGATCCTGGCGGTGGCGCGGGCCGCCGGCGAGGTGGCGCCGCTGATGCTGGTGGGGGTGGTGAAACTGGCCCCCTCCCTGCCCCTGGACGGCAACTTCCCGTTTCTCCACCTGGAACGGAAATTCATGCACCTGGGCTTCCACATCTATGACGTCGGCTTCCAGAGCCCCAACGTGGAGGCGGCCCGACCCCTGGTCTACGCCACCTCCTTCATCCTGGTACTGGTGATCGTGGTGCTCAACCTCACCGCCATCGCCATTCGCAACCATCTGCGAGAGAAGTACCGCGCCCTGGAGGGGTGACGTCCCGGGCAGGGAGTGCCAGAATGTCCGCAGCGAGAGCAGAGACGACGATGAACGACGAGCCGAATCCAGAACCGCAGGAGACCCCCTCCTTCGACTTCTCCAGCCTCGGCAGTGGCACCAGCTACCGCAAGGTGGAGGAGGAGCCGGTGAGCATCGAGGTACACGACCTCAATCTCTTTTATGGGGAGAAGCAGGCGCTGTTCGACATCAGCATGAACATCGCCCGTCACCGGGTGACCGCCTTCATCGGCCCCTCCGGGTGCGGCAAGTCGACCCTGCTGCGCTGCTTCAACCGCATGAACGACCTGGTGGAGGGGGTGCGTATCGAGGGTTCGATCCGTATCGAGGGAAACGACATCCACGACCGCCAGGTGAACGTGGCCGACCTGCGGCGGCGGGTGGGGATGGTGTTCCAGAAGCCCAATCCGTTCCCCAAGTCGATCTACGAGAACGTGGCCTACGGGCTGCGGCTGCAGGGGGTGAAGAGCCGGGCGGTGCTGGACGAGGTGGTGGAGCGCTCCCTGCGCGGGGCCGCCCTGTGGGACGAGGTGAAGAACCGTCTCGACGACAACGCCCTCGGTCTCTCCGGCGGTCAGCAGCAGCGGCTGGTGATCGCCCGGGCGATCGCCGTGGAGCCGGAGGTGCTGCTGCTGGACGAGCCCGCTTCGGCCCTGGATCCCATCTCCACCCTCAAGATCGAGGAGCTGATCTACGAGCTGAAGGACCGCTTCACCATCGTTATCGTCACCCACAACATGCAGCAGGCGGCCCGTGTCTCCGACTTCACCGCCTTCATGTACATGGGCGAACTGGTGGAGTACGACGACACCAACAAGCTCTTCACCAACCCGTCTCGCAAGCAGACGGAAGACTACATCACCGGTCGCTACGGCTGACCACCGGCGCCGGGAGGGGGCGAGACCCATGGACAAGAACATCTTCGGACAGCACATCTCCCGCCAGTACAACGAGGAGCTGGAGGATATCCGCAACCGGGTGCTCGCCATGGGCGGCCTGGTGGAACAGCAGATCCACAACGCCGTGCAGGCACTGGTCGAAGGGGATACCCAGCTCGCCGAGAAGGTGATCACCAACGACTACCAGGTCAACGCCCTGGAGGTGAGCATCGACGAGGAGAGCGTGCAGTGCCTGGCCCGGCGCCAGCCGGCGGCCGCCGACCTGCGGCTGATCATCGCCGTGATCAAGACCATCACTGACCTGGAGCGGATTGGCGACCAGGCGGAGAAGGTGGCGCGCATGGCCCTGCGGCTGGCGGGGGAGGACCGTCCCTCCAACCGCTACGTGGAGATCCAGAGCCTGGGACGCCACGTGCAGGAGATGCTCCATCACGCCCTCGACGCCTTCGCCCGCATGGATGCGGAGGCGGCGGTGCGGGTTGCCCAGCAGGATATCGTGGTGGACCATGAGTACGAGGGGGTGCTGCGCCAGCGGATCACCTTCATGATGGAGGACCACCGCTCCATCGCCCGCTCTCTCGACGTGATCTGGGCCGCCCGCGCCCTGGAGCGGATCGGCGACCACTCCCGCAACATCTGCGAGTACGTCATCTACCTGGTGAAGGGAAAGGATGTGCGCCACACTTCGCTGGAGCAGATGGAGAGTCTCGTCCGCGGCGAGTAGTCCGGCCCTGCACGGGGTTCCATCCCGTGCGGGCGGGAGGCGTGTCCGCACATTTTCGTCGGGCCGATAAAATCCCTCCATCCGCCCATAACTTCTCGTTGTTGGTCTTCGGCCCCGCGTCGGGCGCATAATCGGGCGGATCGGCCCGCCGCCGCACGGGCGGGGGCGGGCCGGGAGAGGGCGGCATCCCGCCGCCGGGCAGTACCCGATATGGAGGGAAGGCACTATGCGCATCATTCTTTTGGGCGGCCCCGGGGCCGGCAAGGGAACCCAGGCTCAGTACATCACCGAGAAGTTCGGCATCCCGCAGATCTCCACCGGCGACATGCTCCGCGCCGCGGTCAAGGCTGGCACCGAGCTGGGCATGAAGGCGAAGAAGATCATGGACGAGGGCGGACTGGTCTCCGACGACATCATCCTCGGCCTGGTGAAGGAGCGCATCAACGAGCCCGACTGCCAGAAGGGTTTCCTGTTCGACGGCTTCCCCCGCACCATCCCCCAGGCGGAGGCGCTCAAGCAGATGGGGATCCGCATCGACCACGTGGTGGAGATCGACGTGCCCGACGAGGAGATCGTCAAGCGCATGAGCGGCCGCCGCGTCCATCCCGGCTCCGGCCGCACCTACCACGTCATCTACAACCCGCCCAAGGAGGAGGGCAGGGACGACGTCACCGGTGAGCCGCTGGTGCAGCGTGACGACGACAAGGAGGAGACGGTGCGCAAGCGGCTCAAGGTCTATCATGAGCAGACCGAGCCGCTGGTGAAATTCTATCGCGAGTGGGCCGAGAGCGGCGACCAGGCCGCGCCGAAGTACCACCGCATCGAAGGCATCGGCAGCGTCGAGGAGATCCGCGGCAAGATCTTTGCCGCTCTCGACTCCTGATCGGCAAGGGGGGCGGTCGGGCGCCTGTTGGATTCCGGCTTGCTGTGGAGCTCCGCGCCACCATCGGTGTCGGTGCCTGAGCCGGGGCCACACAAGCAAATCCAACAGGGGCCCGGCCGTCCCCCGGTCTGCCATCTCGCAGTGGCAGCGGCGCAACGCCCGCGGTACTGTCACCCAATCGTCATTTTCATGTAGCCGTACGGTCATCGTCGCCGCGCAGAATACCTCCTCGTTTTCCAGTCAATTGAAAACCAGGGGGTAACCTTCCATGCGCAAGCAGCAGATCGCACTGGCCGTCGGGGCCGCTCTCGGCACGTCCGCCTTTCTCTCCACCGCCCATGCCGGCGGTATCAAGTACGAGGACGGTGACAAGTATCTCAAGATCGGCGGCCGCATCCAGCTCCAGTACTACCAGGCCGATCCCGACGGCGGCGATGCCACCGACGAAGTCTTCTTCCGTCGTCTGCGCCCCTTCATCGAGGGCAGCCTGTACAAGGACTGGAAGGGCAAGATCCAGTGGGACATGGGCAAGGCAGAGGGGGAGAACGAGCTGGCCATCAAGGATGCCTATCTGCAGTACAAGGGCATCCACAATGTGAAGGTGACCGTCGGCAACGCCAACTTCCCCTTCTCCCGTGAGTTCCTCACCTCTTCCAAGAAGCAGCAGCTGGTGGAGCGCACCTTCGTCGGTGACCACAACTACGGCACCCCCGACCGCAATGTCGGTCTCCATCTCACCGGTCACTCCGAGAGCAAGACCATTACCTGGGGCGCGTCGCTGGCCATGGCCTCCGTGGATCCCGACGCCAACAAGCTCGACTTCGACACCCCGGTGAATCGCAACAGCGACTTCAACGACGGCTGGATCGTCGGCGGTCGCGTCGACTTCCATCCCTTCGGCGCCCTCAAGTTCGCCCAGGGCGACTTCTCCGGCAAGCAGAAAGCGACCATCGGCATCGCCGCCTATAGCTGGAGCAACGACGGAGACAACAACGACGCCACTCGCTCCAAGCCCGATGTGGACTCGGTCACCGGCCTGGAGATCTCCGGCGCATGGCGCGTCTCCGGTTTCTCGGTGGATGCCGAGTACAACGTCTTCAACGCCGACACCGTAGACGCCACCTACACCGGCGGCATCTACGAGAACGGCAGCACAACCCTCGCCAACTGGTCCTTGGAAGGCGGATACATGCTGATGCCCAAGAAGCTGGAACTGGTGGCCGGCGTCAGCAGCCAGGACGCCGACAACTACGAGGATACCTGGAACCGTACCGCCATCGGCGCCAACTGGTTTTTCCAAAAGCACGACATCAAGGTGCAGCTCACCTACCGCATGGGCGAGAACCTGAAGGGTGTGAAGGGCAAGGATGAGAACGAGCTCTTCGTGCAGATGCAATACGTCTTCTGATCTGGCATACACCGGTCGGGAACGCGGGGTCGGCCAGGGATGGCCGGCCTCCTTTTTGTGGCCGGGAGGCTCCCGGGATCGCCAAGTTGTACTTGGCAATTGACGCGCAGCGCCAACATGGGTGCGGAAACGCCGCCTCCGGCCGCACGCCGAGTGCAACTCGGCGCTCCCGGTGTTAGCAGGCTGTTGAAAAACACCGTTTTTCGGCAGCCTGTCGGACTTCAAGCTGAAGGTTACACCGCCCCGAGAGGCGGGAAGGCCCTTCCGGGGGCGTTGGCGGCAAGGATGCCGCCGACGAGCCCCCAGGGGTGAGGAGAGACCCTTCGTCCAGTGGACGAAGGAAGCTCTCCGAACGCCCCGCCAAGGATGGCGGGGCCGGCCTTTTCGGCGAAGCAGGACAGCACAGCCGAAAAGGGTTCACGGCGTCCCCCGGGAGGGCCTTCCCGCCTCTCGGGGCCCCGCGGAATGCACCAGAACCTGACGGCCTGTCAAAGTCCGACAGGCTGCCAGCCTCATTGAAAACGTGAGGAAGCCGGAAATCGCATTTTCGGCTTCCGGCGTTGAAAAAGGCCAGGACGGCCTTTCCCAACATCCTGTTAAAGGGGCTCGGGACGATTCGGATCCACGGCCGCTCCAGGGCACGCTCCCCCCATCCCCGGGTCACGAAAGGGTGTGAAAATCACCGGAAAGACGAGCTTGACAATGGGGGGGGCGAGCCTGTAATTTCCTGCGCGGATCCATGGAAGGAGGAGTGGAGTGTCACAATGGACTTCCCTGCCAATACCCCCTTTTCGAAGGGGTCGATCGGGGCATGCTTCAACCCCCGGCATCAGCACCTGATTCTCTTCCCGACAGAAAAATGCAACTTCCGTTGTACCTATTGCTATGAGACCTTCGAGCACGGAAGCATGCCTCAAGGTGTACGGCAGGGAATAAAGAACCTGATCTCGCAGCGTGTCCCGGAGCTTGGTTCTCTCGCACTCTCGTGGTTTGGCGGTGAACCTCTGATTGCACGTCATGTGGTACTGGAGATCGCGGAGCACGCCTGTCTTGAGTGTAAGCGGCACGGCGTGCATCTCTTTGGAGACACCACCACCAATGCCTACCTGCTCACG
>JALTLT010000293.1 GCA_027001815.1 Gammaproteobacteria bacterium
GTCCCGCCCCCTTCGCGGCGCACCAGCCGCCCCTCGAGACGCACGCCACCGGCGCCGCTCTCCGGGTGGTGCCAAGCGGCCACCAGCCGCTCCTGTCCGACCCGGGCATAGGCCTGGTAGAAGCGATCGCGGAAGTCTACCCGCTCTTCGGGGGGGCGGTAGTGGTCGATGGCGATCTGCATCACCCCCTCCTGCAGACCGATCCGGGCTCCCGCGGTCAGGTTGTCCATGCGCCACTCGTCGAGCCGCACGCTGCCGGCGAGGGCCAGGTACTGGAGGCCGGAGACGGTGGGAGGTTCCGGATCCGCAGTCACTGCCTCCCAGGTGAGGCGGGTGGCGGTGGCGCCACCGTTCCACTGGCGGGAGAGACCCAGGCGGGTGTCGAGTCGCTCGCCCGGCAGCAGGTCGATCAGGTGTGCCACCGGTCGTCGCCACTCCATGCCGGCCAGGAACCCCCCGGAGAGGCCGGTGAGACCGTCGATGCGCTGGGGCACGCCGGTGAAGAGGCGCCACTCGCTCCTCTCTCCGCGGAGCTTCAGCCGCAGACCGTCGAGGGCGTAGAAGCCGCTGCCATCGATCTGGTCGAACCGGCCCGCGGTGAGGCGATCGCGACCCCTCTCCACCGACCAGGCCAACTGGTAGATGTGTCCCTCCGGTCCGTCCGGTCCTTCGCGCAGGGCGAAGCGGATGGTGGCGTTCTCCCGCCTCTCCTCGTCCCGCCAGAGGAGATCGGCCCACTGTTCCAGCCGGATGGCGGGCCCTTCGGAGCGCAGGTCGTCCACCTGCAGCCGCCCCTCCAGCTCTCCGTGCCAGCCCCCCTGTGCGGTGCAGGTGAGCGGCAGCGTCAGGGCAGCCGCCAGCCAGCGGGTGGCCGGGTGCGCGCCGGCCCCGCGGTGGATGGTGCCATCCATCAGGAGGCGTCGCCGCGGTCCGTGGCTCTCTCCTTCCCCTCGCCCTCCCTGAGTGCCGCCCAGCCCACCAGCGACGCCAGGGCCAGGAGGCAGCCGGCGCAGCCGCTGCAGCGGCCCAGCGAGACCACCGTGCAACCGGTCGTCAGGGTGGCCTGGCCGACGGCGAAGCCGGCACCCGCACCCCAGGGGAGCAGGTGCCGGAGTGTGGGGATGTGGTGTCTGTCGGTCATGGTCGTGCCGGGAGGGGAGGAGAGCCGGTGCGCCTCTTCGCGGGGGCACCGGGAGAGTCGCCGCCCCTTCGCCTCTTCTCAGCCGCGCCCCCTCCGCCGGCCCGCCAGCAGCAGGGGCAGCAGGAGGAGGGTGAGCAGGCCACTGGCCCCGCCGCCACCGCCACTCTCCGTCGTCTCTTCCGCGGTGCCGGTGGTGCCGGTGGCCACCGCGAAGTCGCTGAGGTGGGTGGTGGTGAAGAGCACGTAGCCCGGGTCACCCCCGCTGGCCGGCTGGGCGGCGACGATCTGGTCGGCGTCCAGGGTGGTCCAGGTCTCGCCGCCGTCGCTGGAACTGGTGATCGCAAGCGCCGAGAGGTCGCTGCCCTGCCAGGGGAGGGTGACGTAGAGCGGCATGCCGGGGAAATCGGTCACCGGACTGGCCGAGCGGTCCCGGGCCTCGATGCGGAACACCTGTTCCACCTGCAGTCGGGTCTGTTCCATGGCGCGGCCGATAAGCGCCTCCTCGAGTCCGATCAGGAAGAGGTAGTCGGGCAGGGTCGCCTCGGACTGGGGCGTCTGCTCGGCGAGGAGGGAGGAGGCGCGTACCGCCGGGTCACCCTTGGCGGGCTTGAAGAGGAACACCTCGCTGCCCTGCAGCTTTTCCATGAGCAGTGCCGTGTCTTCGGCGGAGAGGCCGACGCGCTCCAACGCCTCCTCCTTCGGCTCGCCGACCATGCCGCCGCTGGTGATGCCGGCGATCTCGGCGTTGAGCCGCGAGAGGGAGGGGTTGAGGGCCGAGTAGTAGAGGATGTCGTCCACGTTCTCGATCACCTCTCCCGCCTCGTCCACGCTCATGTAGGGGTAGTCGAGCTCGACGATCCCCTCCTCCACCAGGCGCGGATCGGGCAGGGTGTAGACGTTGCGCACGTTGCCCTCGCCCAGCACGCCGTTGGCCGAGACCAGGGCGCTGATGGAGCCGTTCTCCTTGCGCTCGTGGCACTGTTCGCATTGCAGCGCCTCCACCGCGGGGCGGGTGTTGTGGGAGATGACGTAGTGGCTGATCTCGCTCACCACCATCACCACGTCGGCATCGGCGTACCCCTTCTGGCGCATCAGGGCGTCGTAGGCTTCCTTGAGGGCGAGCATGGTCTCGTAGTCCTCGGGGTTGCCGTAGCGGGGCGAGCCGTGGGAGATGCGGAAGCTCACCCGGCCCAGCTCCTGGCCGGTCTCGGGGTGGATGATCGCCCCGTAGTCCTCGCCGTTCTCGTCGGTGCGCTGCTCGAACACCGCATTGCGCTCCACCTTGTAGAGGATGCGGCCGCTGGTCCGGTCGCGCCAGAAGGCCCGTGCCCGTGGGTTGTAGGGGCGGATCCGCAGGGCGCCGTCGCTGGAGCGGGCGTAGCGGTACATGATCTGGATCTCGTCGCCCCGCCGGTCCTTCTTGTTGGTGATGTGGCACGCCTCGCAACTGATCACGTCCAGATGGGTCCGGGTGATGCCGGTGATGCTCTCCTCGGTGTAGCCGAAGAAGGACTGGTCGGCGCGCCAGCGCTGGACGTGGGCCGAGAGCATGTCCTCCTGGCCCGACGGGATGGCGGGGTTCTCCGCCTCGTCGTGGCAGTAGCGGCAGGTGCGCGACGGCGGGCTGTAGTCCCGGTCGTCGTGCAGGTTCATGTCGGAGTTGCCCTTGGGAAAGTTGTGGTCCGCATCCAGATCCACGTTGGCGTAGGCGGGATCGAAGTAGTTGCGGGCGTGGCAGGTGTTGCAGTTCTCGATCGGCCGGCTCTCGCCGTTGGCCTCGGTCCAGGTGCGGCCGTAGTGGACGTCGTCCTTGTAGTCCTCCTCGAGCATGCCCTCCTCGTCGTAGGTGGCCGCCGCATCCTCGCCGAAGCCGTAGAAGCCGCGCCGGGAGTTGCTGGTGCGGTGACACTCCATGCAGGCGTCGTTGTCCGGATAGCGGACCATGGGGATCACCGCCTTGCGGTCGGCATCGAAGGCGGCCTCGTTCCAGGCGATCACCGGGGTACCGTCCTCGTTGCGCACCAGCTCCTCGACGCCGATCACGCCATCGCCATCCAGATCGTCACGCTCGAAGCGGACGAGCTGGGTGTCGTCGCGCAGAGAGCCGTCCCCGTTCATGTTGAGGTTGAGGAACTCCAGGGTCGCCGTGTTGGCCCAGCGGAACAGCCCCTCGTCGATCAGCGCGTGGCGGCGGAGGTCGTCGGAGAGGTCATAGGGGTCCTCGTCGGCGGGCAGATCCGGGTCGTGGGTCTTCATGGCGCTGAACTTCACGTGGCAGACCATGCAGTCGTTCTCCACCACGCCGCTCTGCTGCCAGTCCCACTGGGTGATGATCTCCTCGCCATTCTCGTCGGTGGTGCGGTAGAAGTAGTCGCCGTCCAGGTGGGCCACGCTCTCCGGGTCCACCTCGTCGTAGCGCCGGCCGTTGCGGTCCCGTTCCATCCAGCCGCCGCCGGAATGGCACCCCTCGCAGCGCATCACCAGCCCCGGCGTTCCCTTGTCGCCGAACTCCTCCTCGCTGGCGTTCTCCTTTCTGGCCAGGAAGTCGGGGGTGTCGCCGCCCATGCAGTTGTATCCGCCGAAATAGCCGGGTGAGACCAGCATGCCGAGGCCGCTGTCAGCGCCGAAGTCGTCACGCGCCTCGTCGCGTCCCGTCTCGAAGTGGTAGGCGCGGGTGATGGCGTCGTAGTCGTGGCAGCCTCCGGTGCCGCAGCTCATGCGGGTACTGTAGGGCCTGCCGCTGTCCAGCACGTGGTTGCCCTCCTCGTCGAGGAGAGGAATGGCGGGATGCGGGATCATCTCGTCCAGGCTCGATGCCAGGGAAGGCATCTGGGCGACGGAGAGGGTGATGAGGGCAATGGCGGCGGCCCATCGCGGCGCGCGCGCGTGGTCTCGGACTCTCGAAGGCATGGTTTCCCCCCTGATACGGCTTGGGTCTTGGCGTGATTGTTGTGGCGCTTGCAGGAGCAAGGGGTGTGCCAGGGGGGGTAATTCCAGTTTTTTCAACGGGTTGTGTGGAGTGGGCGGGATGCGGGGGTCCCCATGTGAGTGATATGGCCCGGCAGGGGTGTGGGAAATCACGCAGGAACGAAGGGGGGAGAGGTCCGTCCCCCAGGAGGGGCGATGGAAGGATCCGCTGGTGTAGACTTGGGACGTCGGCGGAGGGGCCTCGAGGGGCCTCCAGGGTGATCGAAGGGAGGGGAATGGGAATGGGTGCCGGGATCGTGGGGGAGGTGAGGGACGTCCTGCTGGGACGTTATCCCTCGTTTGTCTATCGGGCGAGGTCCGGCGGGAGAGAGGAGGTACCGGTCTTCACGCTGCACGGCATCTCTCCCGCCCTCTTCGAGTCACAACTCCGCTATCTCTCCGACAACGGCTATTGCTCCCTCGCCGCCGACGAGTACCTGGCCTGGCTGAACGGAGAGGTCTCCATTCCCGAGAGGTCGGTGCTGTTGACCATCGACGACGGCCTCTCCACCGTCTGGCACTCGGCCCATCCCCTGCTGGCCAGGTACGGCCAGAAGGCGGTGGTGTTCCTGATCCCCGGATACATGCGCGAAGGGGAGGGGTGCCGGCCGACGCTCGAGGCGGTATGGGAAGGAGGTATGAGCGCCGGACAGTTCGAGCGGCAGATGGAGTCGGGAGACCCCTTTCTCACCTGGCAGGAGGCGCGGGAGATGGAGAGGGCGGGTACCGCAGACTTCCAGTCGCACTCTCTCTACCACCACCGGGTCTTCTCTTCCGGCGAGCTGACCGGTTTCTTTCGGCCGGACCGATCGATTGCCATGCACGACTGGATCCTGCCTCGCGGTTACGAGCAGTATGCCCGGTCGGGAGAGATCGCCGACCGGCTCGGTTTTCCGCTTTTCCGGAGCGACTCCCTCTTCGAGCGCGGTCGCCGCTTCGAGGACGACGAGGAGATCCGGCAGGCGATGGAGGCGCGCTGCCGCGCCCTCGGCGGCCACGAGTTCATCGAGGGTGAGAGGCAGTGGCAGAAGATCCTTCGCCGGGAGTACGAAACGCTCGTCGCCTCTCGTCCCCGCCAGGGAAGGATGATCGAGGGGGAGGAGGCCAGAGAGGAGATCGCCGACGATCTCTCCGTCTCGCGATCTCTCATATCCGAGAGACTCGGCAAGACGGTGCGTCATCTCTGTTTTCCCTACAACGCCTATTCCGTGGATGCGCTGCTCGTGGCGAAGGAGGTGGGGTACGAGGCCTGTTTCTTGGGGACCCGCCGGGATCGGCGGTGCAACGCCGTGGGCATGGATCCCTTTCTCAACGTGCGGCTCAAGCACGACTATCTCTGGTCCCTGCCCGGTGAAGGGCGTCTGCCTCTTCCGGCGATCCTGGGGCGCAAGCTATGGCGGCGGCTCACCAGCGATTCGCACCTCTAGCCCGAAAATCGCGTGAAGCCGCTTGATATTGCATTCGAGTTCATGTTTGCAAACAGAATCTTCCGTATATGAGCGGGTAACGATCTGTTCCCGGCCCGCTCTGCCGGTGTCTGCACGCCTGGCGCGCCCGATTGCACCGCTTTTCGCGCAAGCCGTAGCGATGGCTACGCCTTGCGCTGCAGGGCGGCACACCCGTACGCGCCAGGCGCACGTCCATCCGGCAGCTTCACGCAACTTTCGGGCTGGCAGGTCCGGGGAATCGCCGCGAGGCGTGCGGGAAACGGAGGCCCGTGGCGGGCTCTCCTCGCCTCCTGCCGGCCCCCGCCAGCCGGGATCAACCGGCGCAACAGGAGAGGGAGGCGGGATCGCGTTCGAAGGTCTGGGCGCAGAGACGGAGTCCCTCGACCCGGGTGAGATAGGGGTGGAGCTGGTCGGCGAGGTCTGCCACCGTCATGCCGGCGCGGATCGCCAGGGCGGCGCTCTGGATCAGCTCCCCGCCCTCCGTGGCCAGGATCTGGGCCCCCAGCAGCCTCCCGCTCCCCTTCTCCGCCACCAGCTTGATGAAACCACGGATGTCCAGTTCCACCTGGGCGCGGGGGAGGTGCTCCAGCTCCAGCACCCGGCTCTCCGCCTGGAGACCGCGTGAGATTGCCTCCTCCTCCCGGAGTCCCACCTCCGCCACCGCCGGTTCGGTGAAGACCACCGTGGGGAGTACCGAGAGGTCGAGGTGCGCATCGCCCCCGGTCATGTTGACGGCGGCTCGGGTACCGGCCGCGGCCGCCACGTAGACGTAGCGGGGGAGGGTGGTGCAGTCGCCGGCGGCGTAGACGCCGGGGGCGGAGGTCTCGAGGCGCTCGTTCACCTCGACGGCGCCGTGGGGGTCCGTGTTGACACCGGCCCGCTCCAGCGCCAGCCGGTCGGTATTGGGCACGCGGCCGGAGGCCACCAGCAGCCGATCTGCGGTCACGGTGCCGTGGGGGAGGAGGATGTGGAAGGCGTCGCCGTCGTGGCTCACCTCTGTCGGGACGGCGTGAGTGATCACCTCCATCCCCTCTTCACGCAGCAGGGCGGCGAGCCGCTCGCCGAGCAGCGGTTCGCTGCGGGAGAGGAGGCGGCTGCGGGCGACGAGGGTCACGCGACTCCCCAGGTGGAGAAAGGCCTGGGCCAGCTCCAGTGCCACCACCGAGCCCCCGATCACCACCAGGTGCTGCGGAATGATGTCGCTCTCCAGCGCCTCGGTCGAGGTCCAGAAGGGGGTTTCGGAGAGCCCCGGAACGGGAGGGACATGGGGACGGGAGCCGGTGGCGAGGAGAATGCGGTCGGCGGTGATCTCCTCTTCTCCCCCCTCGGCCCGGCTCACCGAGAGGGTGAGCGGCGCCGTGAAGCGGGCCTCGCCGCGGATCAGCCGGATGTCGGCGTGGGAGGCGAGGATCTCTTCGTATTTCTTCTCTCGCAGCTTCTCCACCAGTGCCCGCTGCCGGGCGAGGAGACGGGGGCGTTCCACCCGGAGGGGGGTGCGGGCGATGCCGTCGAAGGGGTGGTGGGAGGCGTGCCACGCGGTCTGGGCGGCGCGGATGAGGAACTTGGAGGGAACACAGCCCACGTTGACACAGGTGCCGCCGATCCGCCCCTGGCGTTCGATGAGGGTGACCTCCGCGCCCCGCTCGACGGCGCGCAGTGCCGCGGCGAAGGCGGCCGAGCCGCTGCCGACGATGGCGATGTGGATCCTGGCCGATCCCTCCCTCGGCGATCCCTCTCCTCCCCGGCGGGTCACCACGCCCCTGTAGCCGGCCTCCCGCACCGCGTCGAGGAGCCGCGCCGTGGGCGTCCCGGGCGGAGCCTCGATCCACGCCTCTCCCCGCGGGTAGGAGACCGAGGCGGTGACACCGGGGAGCGACTCGAGGGAGTGCCGGAGGTGTCGGGCACACGCTTCGCAGGTCATGCCGTCGATCTGCAGACGGTAGCGGTTCATGGCGCCTTCACTCCTGTCGGTCGGGGGTCTGGAGCGGTTCCGACTCATAGCCGGCGTCACGGGTCGCCGAGGTGATTTCCTCGATGGAGAGGCGCGAACCGTCGAACTCCACCGTCACGCGACGGGATTCGAAGTCGGTCCGCACCTCTCTCACGCCGGGCAGCCTCATGAGCGCCTTGCGGATCGTGACGGGGCAGAACTGGCAGGTCATGCCGGGAACGTGCAGGACCACCGTCTGCGAGGGGGGTGGCTCCTGTGCCCGCACCGGGCCGACCACCAGCAGGAGAATCAGGGGGAGGATCTTTAGCAACATCGTGTGCACCTCGGGTCGGGGCTCGTCGGCGGTGTCTCAGTCCAGCAGGTAGACACCGTAGTAGGGGAAGGTCAGGAGGGCGACCAGGAGCAGGCTCACCACCCAGAAGAGGAGGCGCTGCCTGCGCCGGGTCGCCGGCCGGGCGCAGGGGGCGTCCGCGTCACAGCTTGCGGGCGAACGATAGAGCCTGCGGAAGGCCAGGAAGAGAAAGAGGAGCGTGAGTGTGACGAAGAGGGGGCGATAGGGCTCCAGCGCCGTGAGTGTGCCGATCCATGCTCCGCCCACGCCGAGTGTGACCAGGACGAGGGGGCCGACGCAGCAGAGAGAGGCGCCGATGGCGGCGGCGATCCCGCCCAGCAGTGGGGTCCCGGGGGCCTTGAATGGGGACATGAGTATCTCCTCCGAACCGGATGCCGGAAGGGCCGGCATGAGTGATCGGAGGCCATTCTGAACCCTGTGCCATGGTACGGAGTCAAGGGGCTGCAGCGGCGGCCCGTGGGGAGAGGGGTGGGGAGTGGTGCGGCCCCCCTACGCCCCTCAGCGCGGGGGCTCCTCCTTTGCCGCCAGCGTGGCGATGATCGGACACGTCCCTCGCCCGGTGGTCTGCTCTCCGCAAGCCTCCACCAGCTCCTGGAGGACGGCGTGGATGGCCTGGAGATCGGCGATCTGCCGTTCGATCTGCCGGCACTTGGCGACTGCGCGCTGCCGCACGTCCTGGCAGCTCCCCTCTTCCAGCTCCAGCAGCTCGCGTATCTCCGCCAGGCGGAAGCCGAGGGCCTGGGCGCGCTTGATGAAGCGGATCCGGTCCACCGCCCCGGCGGGATAGAGACGATACCCCTCCCTCGGCTTTGGTGGCTCTTCCAGGAGTCCCTGGCGCTGGTAGTAGCGGACGGTCTCCACGTGAACGCCGGCGGCGCGTGCCAGCCGGCCGATGGTGAGAGGTTCGTTCATGGATCGCTCCCCTTCTCCTCGTGGTTCTCTGGCAGGATGTTGAAAAGGGCCGTCCTGGCCGTTTTCGACGCCGGAAGCCGAAAATGCGATTTCCGGCTTCCTCACGTTTTCAATGAGACTGGCAGCCTGACGGCCTTTGACGGGCCATCAGGTTCTGGTGCATTCCGCGGGGCCCCGAGAGGCGGGAAGGCCCTCCCGGGGGACGCCGTGAACCCATCCCTGGGGGGTCGTCGGCGGCATCCTTGCCGCCAACGCCCCCGGGAGGACCTTCCCGCCTCTCGGGGCGGAGTGACCTTCAGCTTGAAGTCCGACAGGCTGCTGGCCTCATTGAAAACGGCGGTGCATCCCTGCACCGTGGCACAGGCCGTCGGAGGAGGAGAAGCCCATGATGAGGGTACCGGTACCGGCGGCGCAACCGGCACGGGAGCGCCGCCGGCCGGGGGACTACACCAGTCCCCGCTCGATGAAGCCGTTGATCACCAGGATCAGCAGGATCAGGCCGATGCCGAGCAGGGTGAAGCCGAGGATGTGGGAGACGATGTTGGCCCGCCGCGAGGGGGGCGGCACCAGATGCTTCTCCAGCTCGCCGCTCGCCTTGAGGCGTTCGTAGGCCTCGGGGCGCTCCTCCTTGAGTTCCTCCAGATCCCAGCTACCGGTGAACATCACCGTATCCAGAGGGAACTTGGAGGGACGGAAGTGGTTGTTGAAGAAGTGGACCACGAAGAGGGTCAGCACCGCCAGGAACGCCTCCAGGCCGTGGGCGATGGTGGCGATGTTGAAGATCCAGCCGGGCAGCACCTGCCCCACCTCGTCCGAGAACCAGAGCAGCACGCCGGAGAGTCCGATGACGAAGGCGCCCCAGTAGACGGCCCAGTAGTCGAACTTCTCCCAGTAGGTCCAGCGGTCGAAGCGGGGCTGTTCGCCCTTGCCGAAGAACCACCTGAACTGCCCCTTCATGTCCTCCCAGTCCTTCTTCCTCGGCAGCAGGGAGTCGGGGCCGAACCACTGGAACTCCGGATCGCGCAGTACCCGCGCCAGCACGACGATGGCGTGGCCGAAGATGGCGGTGAGGAAGATCACCCCGGCGGTGCGGTGGACGAGCCCGAAGGCGGTGGGCCCGCCGACCAGCTCCACCACCGACGTGGCCCAGTCGGTGTCCGGGTACATCACCGTCATGCCGGTGAAGACGAGGGTCATCACCGAGAGGGCCAGGGCCCAGTGGTTGAGGCGCCAGGCCCAGTGGAAGCGGCGGAAGTGGACGCCGCTGTGGGGTTTCTTGCGCTTCTCGCGTACCGGTACCGACCAGTAGTCCGATTTCACCCATTTGACCGGACGGAGCTGCTTCTCGCGACGGAACCAGAGCAGCGAGTGGGTGTAGAAGAAGAGCAGCACGGCGATGATCAGCACCGCCATGCCCTTGCCGAAGAGCCACAGCACGGGGTACTTGGCGAAGTCTTTCGTGGTGCCGTGGGGGTGGTACTGGATGAACTGCTCGTTGGCCTCCTCGTGACACTCCCGGCAGGTCTGCAGCTTGTTGTCCTTCGCCACCAGCGCGGCGGGGTCGTCGAGGCTGCGGGTGTCGTGGGCGCGGTGGCAGTCCTTGCAGCGGGCGGCATCGGGATTGCCGTGCCAGGCGAGCTGCCCGTGGGTACTCGACATGTACCCCTCCACCTCCTTGAGGTGACAGTCGCCGCAGTTTCTGGTCACCAGCCGGTGAGCCGCGGTCTTCTTCAGGTCGGTGACGCTGTGGGAGGAGTGGCAGTCGCTGCAGGTGGCGCTCTCCCCCTTCCACGGGGTCCGGATGGAGGCGCCGTGAATGGAGTTGCGGTAGGCCCTGTAGGCCTCCTGGTGACACTCGCCACACATCTCCGGCGAGTTGAGCCGATAGGTGAGGGCCCGCGGATCTTCCGAGGGGTAGACGTAGTGCGCCGTGTGGCAGGTGGCGCAGCTCGCGTTGCCGGGCACGCTCTGGTCGGCGTGGATCGAATCCTGGTAGTGCTCGGTGTAGAGCACGATGCGGGGAGGTTCGGGGGCCAGCCAGCCGCTCCGGCCGCCGGGGCTCCACGCTTCGCCGGTCAGTCTCTCGTGGCACTCGACGCAGTCGACGGTGCCGAGATCCCCCTTGCGGTGGGGAACCTCTTCGATGTCGGTATGACAGTCGGTGCAGGCCAGCTTGCCGTGGACGCTCTCGCTCAGGGCGTCGGCGTCGAGATCGAGTCGCCGCAGCCTGGGAAACCCTTCCCCCTCGGATGGGACGCCGAAGCCCTCCACGCCGTGGCAGTCGAGGCACTCCGCATCCTCGAACGGGGCCGCCTGCGCGAGGGGGGCGAACAGCAGCACAAGGAGAGAGAGAAGAGTCTGATACTTCATGTTCGTTCAGTCCATGGCGGATGGGTTAGGGAGACTCTGAACAATTCATCCCTGAATTGTCAGAGTACGGAAAAGCCGAAAATGCGATTTCCCGCTTCCTCTCGTTTTCAGTGACTTGCCGTCATTGAAAACGGCGGTGCATCCATGCGCCGCGGCACAGACTGCCGAAAGACAGTGTTTTTCAACAGCCTGCTAATCGGGATCCCCGGTGCGACATACGGTTCAAGGGGACCCTTCCAGGGCGACCGGGAAGGGTGGACCCCGGAATTACCAGGATGTTGAAAAAGGCCGTCCTGGCCTTTTTCAACGCCGGAAGCCGAAAATGCGATTTCCGGCTTCCTCACGTTTTCAATGACTTGTTGTCATTGAAAACGGCGGTGCATCCATGCACCGCGGCACAGGCTGCCGAAAAACGGTGTTTTTCAACAGCCTGTTACTTCTTGGGCGTGAAACCGTGGTTGTCGCTGTCGGTGGGCCGCCAGAAGGCGGGCGGCTTGGCACCTGTGAACCAGCGGTGCATCTCCGAGGAGAGGATGGCATCCAGCTTGGCCTGGACCGCCTTCGCGCCCTCGCTGTTGCCGTTCCTTTCCGCCTCGTGGATCAGCTCACGCACTTCGGGCACCATCTCGATGTAGAAGCGGTGGGCGATCTCGTACATGCCCTCCCAGTGTGCGTAGTCGGGTGCGAACATGGCGGCACCGTGGCGGGCCCGTCTCCCCTCGTGATGCCAGAGGTAGAAGTAGGTCCACTCGATCGCTTCGTTGAACTTCACCTTGTCGATCATCCCCTGCCTGCGCAGCTCGGTGATCAGCTCCTTGGCGGGGATGGCGAACTTGGTGTTGTAGAGCTCCACGAAGGCGTCGAGCTGCTCGAAGTGGGCATCGACGATGTTTCGGCCGTGGCAGGAGCGACAGACGTTCTTCATGTCCTTGCGACGCTGCAGCCAGGGCTTCACCTTCTTGCCGGCGGCGATCGCCTTCTCGTCGATCTTGAAGGAGACGGGTGCGCGCAGGTTCCAGGAGATGCGTCCGCCCACGTCGTGGCTCACCGGCAGGTCGCGGGTGGCGGACATGTGGCAGGTGGCGCAGGTGGGGGCGGCGGTGTAGTCCTCGCCGACGATCCACTTCTCGGAGTCCATGTTCATCTCGTCCATGTGCGCACGGAAGGCGATGCCGTGGGCCGACTCCTCGTAGATCTCCTTCTGCGGGTGGTCGGGACCCAGGTGGCAGCGTCCGCAGTTGTCAGGATGGCGCGCCTGCTCCACGTCGAAGTTGTGGCGCAGGTGGCAGGCGGAGCAGGCCCCCTTGGACCCGTCGGGATTGATGCGGCCGACGCCGGTGTTCGGCCAGGTGGCGGAGTCGAGGCTGCCGTCCGAATTGACCTTGACGATGGAGCCGTGGCAGCCGGCGCAGCCCATGGTCACCACCGGTGAGGTGCCGTTGAGCAGCGGCGCCCCCTCGACCACTTCGGCGAGCACGTTGTCCAGAGAGCCGAGGATGTTGCCCGCGGTGGCGTGGTGACTGGCGTCGAACTCCTTCACCTCGCGCTCGTGACACTGGGCGCAGTCCTTGGGCGAGACGATCACCGAGATGACGAAGTCCTTGTGCTTGATGGCGTCCTTGTCGGTGGTCTCCGCCTTGTGACATTCGTAGCAGCCCACGTTGGCCGCGTAGTGCCTGGAATCGCCCCACTGGTGGTAGATGCCGGGCGTCTTCTCCCGGTGGCAGGAGGCACAGGTGGCGCTCTCCTTGCTGAGGCTGGCGAGACCCTTGAGGATCTTGACCGGCTTCTCGTCCTCCTGCTTCTGGGTGGTGGCGGCCTGGGCGACACCTGCCAGGAGCAGGGTCCCGGCGCAGAGAAGCAGTGCCAGCAGACGCCTCGTCCGTGACGGTTGGGTGCGGAAGGTATTCATGGTTTCCCCCTGTACGACAGCTCGCGTTCTTTCGTGATCCGGGTCACCGGGTGCCCGGAATTTCCCGGGGGAGGGCGTCTGCAAGTTGTTTGCCACTTTGTGTGGGTTTATAACCGCATGTTTTTGTGGAGTTTGTTTGAGCGTGGTGGAGAAGAGAGGGGGAGAGGGATGGGCCAAAGGGG
>JALTLT010000294.1 GCA_027001815.1 Gammaproteobacteria bacterium
GCCTGGAGACCGCGGACGGCAGGATCCGCTCCCTCCCCCTTCGCGGGGACGAGTGGCAACTGGATGCCCGGGTGCTCCGCTGGAGACCCCTGGCAAACCTTCTGGGGGCCGACGCACTCTACCGTCTTGAGCGCCTTTCCGGGAGGTACCACGACCTCTCGCGGGCGGCGCGCCTTCCACCCTCCCTCCATCGGCTGGAGGGAGGCACCCTGCCTCCCTGGCCATGGCGTCCGATGGAGGGATGGCTGCGGCGGGTCGCCTCCCGCCACGGTAGCGCCACCTACATGCCGATGGCGGACGGGGCCCGCTTCGAGGTCAGGATCACCCAGTCCGGGCTGGTGGCGCTTCCCCTCAACGAAATCGCGGAGGAGGCGATGGAGCGATGGTGAAACGGAGGGGGACGGCACCGGAGAAACACCTCTTGGGCGAACAGGCCGCCTGGATGGAGGCGACCCTGGAACGATTCCGCCGGTTGGTGCCGGGCTGCGATGGATGGTGGTTGCGCGCCCGGATCGACCGTCACGAAGAACTCAGCAACCGCCAGGGGCTGGTCCAGCCGATGCGGCGTGTGACCCGGCGGGGTGTGATGATCACCCTCCTCGCCGAGGGGGGCATCGGCTATGCCGCCACCAGTGACACGAGCGAGGCGGGGCTGCGCCGGGCGGCCCTGAGCGCCCGGGAATGGGCACGATGCGCCGCCTCCCTGGCACTGCCGGAACTGCCTCCCCCGGCGGTGATCGAAGAGGAGGGCCACTACGATACGCCGGTGCAACGCCCCTGGCACACCACGACCATCCGGGAGAAGCTGGAGCTGCTGCAGCGTGCCACTGCGGCGATGGAAATCGGCGACGCGATCATCGACTGGAGCGCCTCGCTCGCCTACCGCTGCCAGGATCAACTCCTCGCCAGCCATGGCGGGGGAGCCGTCCGGCAACGGCTTCATCTCCTCTTTCCGGGCCTCAAGGTGGTTGCGGCTCGGGGCGCCGAGGCGCAACAGCGCAGTTGGGGTGGCAACAACGGCGGTTGGCAGGGAGGTCTCGAACTGCTGGAAAGGAGGGATCTCCCGGCAATCGCCGAGCAGACCGCCCGCGAGGCGCTCGCCCTCCTCGAAGCCCCCCGGTGTCCCGACGGGACCCTGGACCTGATCCTGATGCCCGACCAGATGGCCCTGCAGATTCACGAGAGTATCGGCCATCCTCTCGAACTGGACCGCATCCTCGGCGACGAGCGCAACTATGCGGGTACCAGTTTCGTCACCCCCGAGATGTTCGGTACCTTCCGGTATGGCAGCAGACTGCTCAATGTGAGTTTCGATCCCCACCTCTCCACCGAACTGGCCAGCTACCGCTGGGATGACGAAGGGGCGGCCGCGCGCAAGGAGGCGATCATCCGTGACGGCATTCTGCTGCGTCCCCTGGGGGGCTGGACCTCCCGGCAACGCAGTGGTCTTCCCGGGGTGGCCAACGCGCGGGCCTCTGCCTGGAACCGTCCGGCCATCGACCGCATGGCCAACCTCAACCTGGAGCCGGGTGACGCCTCTCTCCAAGAGCTGGTCTCCGGGGTGGAGCGGGGTGTGCTGATGCGCACCAACCGCTCCTGGTCCATCGACGACAGCCGCAACAAGTTCCAGTTCGGCTGCGAGGCGGGCTGGCTCATCGAGAACGGGGAAGTGGGGGAGCTGGTGCGCAACCCCAACTACCGGGGCACCTCCAGCCGGTTCTGGCGCAATCTGGACGGCGTCGGCGACATCTCCTCCTTCCGGATCGTCGGCACCCCCAACTGCGGCAAGGGGGAACCCAATCAACTCGTCCCGGTGGGACACGCCTCGCCTCCCTGCCTGTTTCGCGAGGTGGAGGTGTTCGGAGGTGAGGAATGAAACGGGAGTTCCAGCTCCTTGCCGAACAGCTCTTTTCCCATCTGGGGAAAGAGGAGGTCCTGCTCCTCTCACTCTACGGGGAAGAGAGTGACTTCGTACGCATCAACCACGCCCGGATCCGCCAGGCCGGTACGGTGCACCAGACGGAGCTGAAACTCACCCTCATCGACGGCAGGCGCCAGGCCAGCCTGCGCATGGACGGCAGCTCCCCTTCCACCATGGTGGAGGAGGCGCGGCAGGCGCTGCACCTGCTGCGTGACGATCTGCACGCCCTGCCGGAGGATCCGTGGCTCACCTGGTCCACCGCGGTACGATGCAGCCAGGATGAATCGCCCGCCACCCTCCCGGACGGCAGGCAGATGGCGGAAGAGTTCCTCGTCCGGGCACGCGGACTCGATCTGGTCGGCATCCTCGCCTCGGGCAGCCAGAGCCACGGCTTCGCCAACTCCCTCGGCCAGTTCAACTGGCACAGCGGTGCCACTTTTCACCTGGACTGGAGCTGTCACCTGGCGGGGAGCCGGGCGGTCAAGGAGAGTCTCGCCGGCAGCACCTGGAACGCGGATCGGCTGACAGAGAGGCTGGAGGGATGCCACCGCCTGCTGGAGGTGATCTCCAGGCCGCCGCTCCGCATCCCCAGAGGGCGCCACCGGGCCTGGCTCGCTCCCGCGGCGGTGGCGGAACTCACCGCCATGATGAACTGGGGCGGTTTCGGCATCAAGGCGCTGCGGACCGGTCACTCGCCCCTGCGCGCCATGGTGGAAGAGGGATATCGTCTCGACCCGCGTGTCACTCTTCGTGAGGATCACCGGCGAGGCATCGCTCCCCCCTTCGACGAACTGGGATTCCTGTTTCCGCAACCGGTCACCCTGATCGAGGCGGGCACCTGGCACGAACCGCTGGTCTCACCCCGCTCCGCCCGGGAGTACGGGGTCGATGCCAACAGCGGGGAGGAGATCCCTCTCGCGCTCGAGATGGCCGGGGGCGAACTGGATCCCGACGAGGCGGCGCGACTCGTGGATACCGGCCTGATCCTCTCCAACCTCTGGTACTGCAACTTCTCGGACCGCAACCGCTGCCGCATCACCGGAATGACCCGTTACGCCTGCCTCCGGGTGGAGAAAGGCAAGCCGGTCGCCCCCATCGAACCCATGCGTTTCGACGACTCCGTCTACCATCTGCTGGGTGACCGGCTGGAGGGATTGAGCCGGCAACGGCTGCTGCTGCGCGATGCGGACACCTACGATCGCCGTTCCACTGCCAGCCAGCTCCTTCCCGCCCTTCTCGTCAGCGGCATCGACCTGACGCTCTGACGCCTCACCTTGACACCCGCCGGCCGAGACCGGTAGAGTTCCCCGCTCGCTTCAGGTGTCCCGCCGCTCTTCTCGCGTCGGGATGAAACGGGAAGCCGGTGCGTCACCTCGACAACGAGGGACAAGTCCGGCGCTGCCCCCGCAACGGTAGACGAGTCGGGGATCCGCAATCGGCCACTGTGACAGACGAATGGTCACGGGAAGGCGCGGATCTCCAGGGGTGCCGTTCCGGTCACGACCTCGATCGTGACCGGAACGACGAATCACCCCGGCTCGTGAGCCCGGAGACCGGCCTGAAGCCTGTGTGTCCGGCATTGCGGAGGGCGGTGCCGACGGTTCCAGGCCGCTCGATCTTCTCCTGTAGCCGTTTCCCCAGCTCCTCCGCAG
>JALTLT010000295.1 GCA_027001815.1 Gammaproteobacteria bacterium
CGTCATGCCGCTCCCGCGGCGTGACGCATCGCCCGGGGCGCTCCCGCGCCCCAAGGGGCCGGGCCGTCGAGCCACACCCCACGCGACACGGGAGCGTCGCCTGCCACGGGGGTGACGCCGGGGGACCGGCGTTACCAGGAGAATCTGCCCGATGCGCTTTGTTCCTGCTTCGCAGGAATTGCCCGATGCGCTGCGCTTATCGGGCCTACAGGTGCCGGTGGGATTGGGGGGAAAATCCAACCGTTACACCCCCGTCTCCCTCGTCATGCCGCTCCCGCGGCGTGACGCATCGCCCGGGGCGCTCCCGCGTCCCAAGGGGCCGGGCCGTCGAGCCACACCCGACGCGACGCGGGAGCGTCGCCTGCCACGGGGGTGACGCCGGGGGGCCGGCGTCACCAGGAGAATCTGCCCGATGCGCTTTGTTCCCGCTTTGCGGGAATTGCCCGATGCGCTGCGCTTATCGCGCCTACAGGTACCTGTGGGGTTGGGAGGAAAATCGAGCCGTTACACCCCCGTCTCCCGTAGGCCGGATAAGCCGCCTGCGGCGCATCCGGCAAATGCCGCCGCAGGCGGCACCACCAGCTGCCCGCTTGGCGGGCTGTTGAAAAACACAGTTTTTCGGCAGCCTGTGCCGCGGTGCAGGGATGCACCGCCGTTTTCAATGACGCCAAGTCGTTGAAAACGTGAGGAAGCCGGAGATCGCATTTTCGGCTCCCGTACTCTGACAATTCAGGGATGAATTGTTCAGAGTTTCCTTAGAAGATCTGCTCGGTCCCGTCGCTCTCCGAGTCCCTCGAGTCGAGCCTCTGGCTCTCGTCGTCCGGTGTTCCGCCCTCGGGGGAAGGCGGAGGGACGAGTTCTTCGGGAAAGGTCTCGAACACCGCCTTGGCAGTGTGAGGGCCGGCCAGCAGGCCGGTCTCAGCGTCGATGCGAACGGTCACCAGGCCAGGCGGCATCTCCAGGGGGCGCTCGGGGATTCCGTCGAGAGCTACCCTCATGTAATCGATCCACATGGGCAGGGCGGCACGACCACCCACCTCCCGGGCTCCCAGGGTGCGGATCTGGTCGAAGCCCACCCAGGTGGTGGCCACCAGGTCCGGATTGAAGCCGGAGAACCAGGCGTCCTTCTGGTCGTTGGTGGTGCCGGTCTTGCCGGCCAGGTCGTGGCGGCCGAGCACCATCGCGCGTCGTCCGGTACCCCGTTTCACCACATCACGCATCATCGACGTGATCAGGTAGATATTGCGGGCCGAGACGACGCGTGGCGCACGCAACTCTTCCGGAGGAAGGTCCATGGCGGCGGCTTCCCCCTCACCCGCCGCCGGCTCCGCCTCGACGGCTGTGGCGGAGGAGGCGGGTGATGGAGCGGTCGCGGTCGCCCGCGCCGCCATCTCCTCGCACTGCGGGCAGGCCACCTTCGGTCGTGCCTCGAAGAGCACATTGCCGGAGGCGTCCTCGATCCGCTCGATCAGGTAGCTCTCCACCCGGAAGCCGCCGTTGGCGAAGACGGCGTAGGCGGTCGCCAGCTGCAGGGGGGTCACAGAGACCGAACCGAGGGCCAGTGAAAGATTGTGAGGGAGCTTCTCCGGCGCAAAACCGAAACGGGAGATGTAGTCGATGGCGTAGTCGACGCCGATGGATCTCAGCAGGCGGATGGAAACCAGATTGCGCGACTTCACCAACGCCTCGCGGAGCCGGGTCGGGCCGTAGAACTTGCCGCTGTAGTTCTCGGGGCGCCAGGTGTTCTCCAGCGCCGGGTCCTCGAACACCACCGGTGCATCGTTGATGATCGATGCCGGGGTATACCCCTTGGCCAGCGCCGCGGTGTAGATGAAGGGCTTGAAATTGGAGCCCGGCTGCCGCTCCGCCTGGATGGCGCGGTTGAACTTGCTGAGATAATAGTCGAACCCCCCCTCCAGTGCCTGGATGGCGCCGTCGCGGGGGTCGATGGAGACCAGCGCCCCCGACACCTTCGGGATCTGTGCCAGCAGCCAGCGGTCGTTGTGGTCGTGTTCCAGGTAGACGATATCGCCTGCCTGCAGCACCTCTCCGGCCCGTTCCGGCTTGGGGCCACGCAGGTTGACGTCGATGTAGGGGCGTGCCCAGGCGATGCCCTCCCACTCGATCCGTGCCTCGTTGCCGCGGAAGGTGTAGGCGTTGGCGGCATTCTCCTCCACGGAGGTGATCACCGCAGGCACCAGTCCCCCGGCGACGGGAATCTCCCGGAGGCGTTTGTGGCGCGCCCTCTCGTCGGCCAGGGTCGCCTCGTCCATCTGTGCCACGGCGCCCCGCCAGCCGTGGCGGCGGTCGTAGGCCAGCAGGGCGCGGCGCAGGGCGCGGGTGGCGGCCTGCTGGCGTGTGGAATCGATGGTGGTGTAGACGCGATAACCGTTGGTATAGGCCTCCATGCCGTAGTGTTCCACCATGTAGGCCCGGACCATCTCGCCGATATAGGGGGCCTCCACCTCCACCACCCGGCCGTGCAGGGAGGCGGTGACCGGCGCGGCGATCGCCTCCTGGTAGGTCGCCTCGTCGATGAAGCCGAGTTCGCGCATGCGCCCCAGCACATAGTTGCGCCGCTGCACGGCGCGGCGTGGATTGGTGACAGGGTTGAGGGAGGAGGGGGCCTTGGGCAGGGCGGCGATCATGGCGATCTGCGGCAGCTCCAGCGCCTGGATCGGCTTGCCGTAGTAGACCTCCGCGGCGGCCTGCACGCCATAGGCGCGATGCCCCAGGTAGATCTTGTTGAGGTAGAGTTCGAGGATCTCCTCCTTGGTGAAGTCGCGTTCGATCTTGAAGGAGAGGAAGATCTCGTTGAGCTTGCGCAGGTAGGTCTTCTCCCGGGAGAGGAAGAAGTTGCGGGCCACCTGCATGGTGATGGTACTGCCCCCCTGTCCCTTCTCACCGGTGCGCAGCAGATGGACCGCCGCCCGCGCCAGTCCCTGCCAGTCGACGCCGGGGTGTTCGAAGAAGCGGTCGTCCTCGGCGGCAAGGAAGGCCTGGATCATCGGCTTCGGCACCTCCTCGAAACGGACCGGTGTCCGTCGCTTCTCGCCGATCTCCGCCATCATTTTTCCGTCACGGGTGAAGACCCGTAACGGTACCTGCAGCACCACGTCCCGCAGGGTCTCGGCATCCGGCAGTCTCGGTGTGATGTAGAACCAGGCGCCGGCCACCACCGCCGCGCCGAGCAGGCCGCCGGAGAGGAGAAGAACGAGGAGGATCTTCAGGAGGCGGAATCGTGGCTTGGGGGTAGACGACATCAGATACCTTGGGAGAAGGGCAGGGGTTTCAGCGGTGTTGCCGATGGAGCCCGGAAGTATACCGCCCCTCGGCGGGCGGAGGCCACTCTCGGCCTCTTCCAATGACACATGAGCCTGAAGGCGGTCCGGGTCCGGGATCATCGGAGGATGATCGTGACCATCAAGGCCCGACAAGGCGCGGAACCCAGCCGCCCCCCGGGCTCACTCACAGCCACCCTTCGGGTTCATTTCCGGATTGGAAAGGACTCTCTCTTGCCGGGAGAGTGCCCGCGGCGGGTGCCGATGGGGATCGGCCTGGTCGTGGGGGGATGTTCACCGCCTGATGACAGGCGTACATCGGCATGGAACAGGAGAGAAAGTGTGACCGATGTCCTCTCTCCGGGTATCGACAAACCGGGGGAGTTCCCCTACCATCACCCGAAGTCCGTGCCAAGAACAATCTGAAAACAAGTATTGGGGGCGTCGAAGAGGGGCCGATCCAGACCATTCCCGCGACAGCCTCCAGGAAGGGAATCATCAGCGTCCGCTCGCCCGGAACCCGGGGAAGCTCTGATCGAGGTCATCGAGGCCTCGCCAGAAAGCGCCGCGCCGCATGTGCGGTTTGTGGCCGGCTGAGGGATCGAAGATCAGTGCCTTCGATCTCGGCAGTCTTCCCGCCGAAAGACCTGATTCGGCGGCGTTTCCCTGCCGGTGCGGCCATGTCGCACGAAAGGGAGGCATTTTTGCAGAACGGCGCGTTTTGGGACGTATTTCCGGTTTTTGCGGAGTTTCCTTCAAAGATTTTCCGGTGTTGCCGATAAATCGGTACGGCCGGTTCGACTTCCGGTGTGGATTGCCGGGCCAATGTCCAGCCCGAAAATTGCGTGAAGCCGCTTGATATTGCATTAAGGTTTATGTCTGTAAACAAAACATTCCATATATTTGGCAGGCTGTTGAAAAAGGCCGTCCTGGCCTTTTTCGACGCCGGAAGCCGAAAATGCGATTTCCGGCTTCCTCACGTTTTCAATGACTTGTCGTCATCGAAAACGGCGGTGCATCCATGCACCGCGGCACAGGCTGGCGAAAAAGGTGTTTTCAACAGCCTGTCGGCGGGTAACGGGTTGATCCCGGCCCGCTCTGCCGGTGTCTGCACGCCTGGCGCGCCCGATTGCACCGCTTTTCGCGCAAGCCGTAGCGATGGCTACGCCTTGCGCTGCAGGGCGGCACACCCGAACACGCCAGACGCACGTCCATCCGGCAGCTTCACGCAACTTTCGGGCTGGTGGTGGAAGGGGCCCGCTGACACAGGTCGGGGGCGACGGAAGTGCTTTTATTGACACGATGTTGCCCATGGCATTTAATGTGGAAAGGGATGACCCTTCCCTAACCGTGGGTATTAGAAAGGAAAACAACGGTGCCTCTATTCAAAAGGAAAACCCCACCCCTGCTTGGCATCGACATCAGTTCCACCGCCGTCAAGCTGTTGGAGCTCAGTGAGTACAACGGCCGTTACCGGGTCGAGAGCTATGCGGTGGAGCCGCTTCCGCCCAATTCCGTGGTGGAGAAGAACATTTCCGACGTGGAGGCGGTCGGCGAAAGTATCCGTCGTGCCGTGAAACGTTCCGGGACCAAGGTACGTGATGCCGCCGCGGCAGTGGCCGGGTCGGCGGTGATCACCAAGACCATCACCATGCCGGCCGATCTCAAGGAAGAGGAGATGGAAGAGCGCATCGAGCTGGAAGCGGACCAGTATATTCCCTACCCCCTCGAGGAGGTGAGCCTCGACTTCGAGGTGCTCGGTCCCTCCGAGAAAAACCCCGATACCGTCAACGTCCTCCTTGCCGCATCCCGCAGCGAGAATGTGGAGATGCGCGTCGCGGCCCTGGAGATGGGGGGGCTCAACGCCAAGATCATCGATGTCGAGGCTTACGCCCTCGAGAACGCCTTCCGTCTGGTGGCGGAGCAGCTCCCGGAAGGGGGCCATGACCAGACCATCGCCGTGATGGACATCGGCGCCACCATGACCACCCTAAACGTATTGAACGACCTCACCATCATCTACACCCGCGAGCAGGTCTTCGGTGGCAAGCAGCTCACCGAGGAGATCATGCGCCGTTACGGTCTCTCCTACGAGGAAGCGGGCATGGCCAAGCGCCAGGGAGGTCTTCCCGACAACTACATCCCGGACGTGCTGGAGCCTTTCAAGGAGGCGATGGCCCAGCAGGTGAGCCGGGCGCTCCAGTTCTTCTACTCCTCGAGCCAGTACAACTCGGTGGATCACATCGTGCTGGCCGGCGGCAGCGCCTCCGTTGCCGGGGTCGACGAGCTCATCGAGAGCCGCACCGGAACCCCCACCACCATTGCCAATCCCTTTGCGGACATGTCGCTGTCGCCGAGAATCAAGCCCCAGACCCTGAGCAACGACGCCCCGGCGCTGATGATCGCCTGTGGCCTGGCACTGAGGAGTTTCGACTGATATGGCCAGGATCAACCTGTTGCCGTGGCGTGAAGAGCTGCGGCGGGAGCGGAAGAAGCGGTTTCTGGCCTCCCTCGGTGTCGCCGTGGGAGTCACGGTGCTGGTGATGAGCGGTTTCCATCTGCGTGAAGTGGACCGCATCTCCTTCCAGCAGGAGCGGAACAGCTTCCTCCAGCAGGCGATCAAGCGTCTCGACAAGGATATCGCCCAGATCCGCACCCTCGAGACCCAGAAGAAGAAGCTGCTGGCCCACATGGAGATCATCCAGAAGCTGCAGGCGAGTCGTCCCGAGGTGGTCCACCTCTTCGTCGAGATGGTGAAGACCCTTCCGGACGGCGTCTATCTCACCAAGCTGCAGCAGACCGGCACAGCCATCACCCTGTACGGCGTGGCCCAGTCCAACGCCCGTGTCTCCACCTTCATGTGGAACCTCGAACGCTCCCCGTGGCTCGACAAGCCCAACCTGCTGGTCATCGAGACCAAGGGGAAGGGCGCCGACCGTTACAGCCACTTCCAGCTCAAGGTGGAGCAGGTGCACAAGCGCGTCAACGGGGAGGGGCAGGGCTGATGAAACTCTCCGAACTGAACGAACTGGACATCAACAACGTCGGTAGCTGGCCGGTGGCGGCGCGGGCAGTCCTCGTTCTCGCCGTCTGCCTGGTGGTTGCGGCCGCCATCTACTGGTTCGACATCCGTGCCCAGGAGGCGGAACTGGCCCGGCTGGAGCAGCAGGAACAGAAGCTCAAGGCGAGCCTGCGGGTGAAGGCCGGCCAGGCCTCCAACCTCAAGGCCTATCTCCAGCAGCTCGAGGAGATGAAGAAGATGTTCGCCCAGATGCGACGTCAGCTCCCCAGCCGGACCGAGGTGCCGGAGCTGCTGGTGGACATCTCCCAGACCGGCGTTGCCGCCGGTCTGGAGTTCGAGTTGTTCCGGCCCCAGGCCGAACAGAAGAAGGACTTCTATGCCGAGAAGCCGGTGGACATCGTCGTCACCGGCACCTATCACCAGTTCGGCATCTTCGTCAGCGGTGTGGCGGCACTTCCGCGCATCGTCACCCTTCACAACATCACCATCGAGCGGAAGGGCAAGAACAATGACAAGCTGGTGATGACCACTACCGCCAAGACCTACCGCTATCTCGACGACGACGAGATTGAGCTTCAGGAGGCGAAGAAGAGGAAGGCCAAGAAGCGGAGGAAGCGTCGATGACCGTCATGAAAGAGGCACCCCGCTGGCTGGTCATGCTGCTGCTGCCGCTGCTCCTGGTCGGCTGCGAGCGCGAGATGGGCGACCTCGAGCAGTTCGTCATCGAGGCGCGGACCAAGGCCCAGACACGGGTCGAGCCCCTGCCGGAGGTGAAACCCCACGAGACCTTCCGCTACGAGGTCTCCGGCATGCGGGATCCCTTCGAGCCGATCCCCTTCGGCAGGCCCCAGCTCAAGGTGGAAGAAGAGGAGAAAGCACCCAAGAGCGAAGGGCCCCGCCCCGACTTCGACCGCCCCCGCGAGCCACTGGAGGCCTACCCCCTCGACAGCCTGAGGATGGTGGGCATCCTCGAGCGGGAGGGACGCCGGTGGGCACTGATCAAGGCCGGTGACGGCACCATCCACCGGGTCACGGTGGGCAACTATCTCGGGCAGAATCACGGCCGGATCGTCGATATCTCCGAGACCCAGGTCTCCCTCGTCGAACTCGCTCCCACCGGACTGGGGGACTGGGTGGAGCGGCAGGCCTCGTTAGCGTTGACCGAATAACCCCAAAGGGGATGAGAGCATGAGCGAGAAGCAGCTACAGTCGAACAGGACAATGGATTGGCACGCCGCTGCGGGCGGGATGGGGTGGCACCGGCGATGGATGGGCTGGTGGCTGATGGCAATGCTGCTGGCACTGACCGCGTTCGGAGCGAAGGCAGAGGAGGAGTCCAACGCCCTCACCGACGTCAGCTTTTCCGCCCAGCCCGGCGAGCGGCTGCTTATTACCCTGACGCTCGAGAAGCCGGCGGTGGCACCCACCAGCTTCACCATCGACGATCCGGCGCGCATCGCGCTCGATCTGCCCAACACCACCAACAAGCTCAAGAAGCGCAACCAGACCATCGGCATCGGCATGGCGCGTGCCATCAACACCGTCGAGGCCGGTGGCCGTACCCGGGTGGTGGTGAGCCTGGGCCGGCTGGTGCCCTACGAGACCCGCGTGGAAGGCAATCGCATCCTCCTCTTCCTCGACGGCGGTGCCGCCGAAGGCCATACGGTGGCCGCCAGCACCCCCGAGGCGCGCAGTGAAGAGACCACCGCGCCTGCTGCCGCCCCTTCCACCACCCCGCGGATCGAATCGGTCGATTTTCGTCGCGGTTCCGCCGGTGAAGGCCGTATCGTGGTCACCCTGAGCGACTCCAGTCCGGCCATCGACATGCGCCAGGAGAGCGGCAAGATCGTCGTCGACTTCCTCGATACCATCCTTCCCCGCGACCTGGAGCGGCGCCTCGACGTGACCGATTTCGCCACGCCGGTGCAGACCATCGACACCATGAGCCGTGGCAATACCACACGCATGCTGATCACCCCCGCGGGTGAATACGATCACCTCGCCTACCAGGCCGACAACGTCGTCACCATCGAGGTGAAACCGCTCAGCAAGGGGGAGAAGGAGGAACTCAAGCGTCGCAAGTTCACCTACACCGGTGAACGCCTCACCCTCAACTTCCAGAACATCGAGGTGCGGGCCGTTCTCCAGTTGCTGGCCGACTTCACGAACCTCAACATGGTGGTCAGCGACAGCGTCACCGGATCCCTCACCCTGCGGTTGAAGAACGTGCCGTGGGATCAGGCCCTCGACATCATTCTGAAGACCCGCGGCCTCGACAAGCGCCAGAACGGCAACGTCATGCTGGTGGCGCCGGCCGAGGAGATCGCGGCCCGCGAGAAGATGGAACTCGAGTCCCGCAAGCAGGTGGCCGATCTCTCGCCGCTGCGCACCGAGTGGTTCCAGATCAACTACGCCAAGGCGGCCGATCTGGCGGCCCTGCTCAAGGGCGAGAAGAACTCCCTGCTCTCCAAGCGGGGTTCCATCACCATCGACGAGCGCACCAACACCCTGCTGATCCAGGATACCTCCGAGAAGCTAGAAGAGATCCGTGGTCTCGTCGGCCGGCTCGACATCCCGGTACGGCAGGTCCTGATCGAATCGCGCATCGTCATCGCCTCCAACGACTTCAGCAAGGATCTCGGCGTGCGCTTCGGAATCACCGGTGTGGCCGACAATGGCGGCGACGGCATCTTCAGCGCCACCGGCTCCGCCGCCGCCAACGACGGCATGGTCAACGAGGCGGTGGACAACATCAACAACACCGGCGATCCGCTGCCGGTCGGACTGCCCGCGCTCGACGATCGCCTGATGGTCGACCTGCCGGCCGCGGCGGGGGCGCCGCAGGTGGCGCTCGCCATCCTTGGCTCCAACTACCTGGTGGACCTGGAACTCTCTGCCATGCAGGCCGAGGGCCGGGGCGAGATCATCTCCAACCCGCGCCTCATCACCTCCAACCAGAAAGAAGCGGTGATCAAGCAGGGCTTCGAGATCCCCTACCAGTCCACCAGCGCCAACACCGGTACCCGGGTGCAGTTCAAGGAGGCGGTGCTGAGCCTCTCGGTGACCCCCCAGATCACCCCCGACGACCGGGTGATCATGGACCTCACCATCAGCAAGGACACGCCGGACTTCACCCGTCAGGTGAACGGCCAGCCGCCCATCAGCACCCGCACCATTACCACCCAGGTACTTGTCAACAACGGCGAGACCATCGTCCTTGGTGGCATCTACGAGCAGACCACCGCAGACCAGACCGACAAGGTTCCGTTCTTCGGTGACCTCCCCGTGGTGGGCCACCTCTTCAAGGCCAACCACAAGACCGACACCAAGTCGGAACTGTTGCTGTTCGTCACCCCCAAGATCATCAAGGAGAGCCTGCGGGTCACGCCGTGAGACGTGGCATCCCGCTCCCCGGACGGAACAACTGAGGAGATCCAGACATGCGGTTTTCTGCAAGATACCTGATCATCGGGCTTGCCACGCTGCTCGTGGCCGCCTGCGGTGGAGACGGCTTCACCACCGACGGAGGCACCGGGGGGGTCGGCGACACCAGTGCGGCATCGATCCAGCTCATCGTCAGCACACCGCAGCTCCCCTCCGATGCGGTCAGTGAGGAACAGGGTGTCACCGTCAGTGCCATCGTGCGGGATGCCAACAACAATCTCCTGCCGGACATCACCGTCGCCTTCAGCGTCGACTCCGGCGCCATCGCCCCCGTGAACGACGGCACCACCGACGCCTCCGGCACCGCCACCGCAATCCTCACCACCGCCGGCGACCCGCAGAACCGCACCATCACCGTCACCGCCTGGTCCGGCAACGCCAGTGCGGTGGCGGAGGTCCAGGTGACCGGGACCCAGCTCACCATCTCCGGCCCCGATGCCCTGGCGCTGGACGACTCCGCCGAGTACAGCATCAACCTGACCGACGCGGGGGGCAACGGTATCGCGGGCGAGACCATCCAGATCACCTCCGCCCAGGGCAACGTCCTCTCCGTCGATACCGCCACCACCGACAGCAACGGTCAGGTTCTGGTCACCCTCACCGGCGCCGTGAGCGGCGAAGACACCCTGACCGCAACGGGCCTCGGTCTCGCCGCCCAGCAGGTCGTCTCCATCTCCGACGACACCTTCGAATTCATCGCGCCCGCCGTCGCCGACGAGATCGATCTCGGCGACGTCGCCGACGTCCAGGTGCAGTGGCTCAAGAACGGCGTGCCCCAGGTGGGCCAGACCATCAGCTTCTCCGCCACCCGCGGGACGCTCTCCACCTCCAGCGCCACCACCGACGCCAGCGGCGTGGCGTCCATCACCATCTCCGCCACCAACGCCGGACCCTCGGTGATCACCGCCCAGAACGACGAAGGCACCACCACCAGCCGCGAGGTGGAATTCATTGCCACCACCCCCGATCTGATCTCCGTGGAGGCCGATCCCTTCACCATCGCACCGGGCGAGACCTCCACCATCACCGCGGTGGTCTACGATCCCAACGGCAACCTGGTGAAGAATCAGGACGTCACCTTCCAGCTCGACGACGTGACGGGCGGGGAGATCTCCGTCGTCCGGGATCGTACCGACTCCCAGGGCCGGGCCCGCACCGTCTACACCGCCAGCAGCACCTCGAGTGCGGTCAACGGCGTGACCATCACCGCAACGGTGGACGGAACCTCCATCTCGAGCAGTGTCCAGCTCACCGTCGCCGAGCGAGAGGCCTTCGTCTCCATCTATGCAGGCGCGCCCCTCGAAGTGCCCGACACCACCCGTTACCAGAAGCTCGTCACCGTTACCGTCACCGACATCAACTCCGCCGCCATTCCGGGTGTGGAGGTGCGGCTCAAGCTGGTGGCCGGAAACTACTTCAAGGGTCAGTACGTCGCGGTATACGACGAGAACGACAATTTCGTGACCTGGGCGGTCGTCTACAACGCCACCTGTTCCAACGAGGATGTCAATCTGAACGGCGTGCTCGATCCCGGCGAGGACGTCAACGGGAATGGAACCCTGGAGCCGGGCGCCCCCGCCAGCCTCTCCGACGGCGTCGTGACCACCGACTCTGAAGGCACCGCCTCCTTCTACATCACCTGGGGCAAGAACTACGCCTACTGGGCCGAGCTGGAACTGGTCGCCGAGGCCAATGTCGCCGGCACCGAATCGAGTTCGCGAGAGCCCATCGAACTGCTCGCCACCGTCGATGACATGGAGACCGAAGGGGTTCCGCCCTCGGGGCACATCGAGGGCAAGTACGGAACCGCCAGTAGCTGCGCCAACCCCGACTGAATCCCGGCGCACTCGTCACCCCGAGGCCCCGCTCCCGCCCCGGAAGCGGGGCCTCGCCTCATTCCAACCCGTAGGCCGGATAAGCCGCCCCGCGGCGCAACCGGCAAATGCCGCCAAAGGCGGCACCAACGTGGCACCACCCCCCATCTCCCTCGTCACGCCGCTCCCGCGGCGTGACGCACCACCCGGGGCGCTCCTGCGCCCCAAGGGCCTGGTCGTGGCGCCACACCCCACGCGACGCGGGAGCATCGCCTGCCACAGGGGTGACGCCGGGGGGGCCGGCGTCACCAGGAGAATCTGCCCGATGCGCTTTGTTCCCGCTGCGCGGGAATTGCCCGATGCGCTGCGCTTATCGGGCCTACGGGTACCCGTGGGGTTGGGAGGAAAATCCAGCCGTTACACCCCCCGTCTCCCGTAGGCCGGATAAGCCGCCCCGCGGCGCATCCGGCAAATGCCGCCAAAGGCGGCACCAACGGGGCACCACCACCCCCCATCTCCCTCGTCACGCCGCTCCCGCGTGACGCACCACCCGGGGCGCTCCCGCGCCCCAGGAGGCCCGGCCGTGGAGGGTGTCACACCTGGCGCGACGCGGGAGCATCGCCTGCCACAGGGGTGACGCCGGGGAACCGGCGTCACCAGGAAACCCCTTTTCCCGCTCCGCGGGAATTGCCCGATGCGCTGCGCTTATCGGGCCTACAGGTGTCGGAGGGGGGAAGGGAAATCCGGCCGCCACATCCACCGTCTCCGGCGGATGCCACCACGGCCCCCTCGTACCCCCGCCCCATTCGCGCGATAATGGCGCCATGACAGAGAAACCGAACCAGCAGCCCCCGCCGCCTCCCCGCAACATCTTCCTCGTCGGCCCCATGGGTGCCGGCAAGTCGACCATCGGCCGCCGTCTCGCCCAGGCGCTCGGCCTTCCCTTCCTCGACAGCGACCGCGAGATCGAGGAGCGCACCGGTGCCGACATACCCCTCATTTTCGACCTGGAGGGCGAGGAGGGTTTTCGCAAGCGCGAAAAGGCGGTCATCGACGAGCTTACCAGCCGCGAAGGTGTCGTCCTCGCCACCGGCGGCGGGGCCATCCTCGACCCCGACAACCGCAAGGCGTTGCACGAACGGGGGAAAGTGATCTACCTCCACGCCACCGTCGACCAGCAGCTTGCCCGCACCTCCCGGGACAGCAACCGTCCCCTCCTTCAGACCGAGGATCCGGAGGCGAAACTGCGCGAACTGTTTGCCGTCCGCGACCCCCTCTATCGCGAGGCGGCGCACATGGTCATCCACACCAACGGCCGTACCGTCCCCTCCGTGGTCAACGAGATCCGCCGCCGCCTGCAGGGCAAGGGGCGCCGCAAGCGCCGACGGCGCCGAAAGCGCTGAAGCCGCTGCAACCCGTTCCCCGTAGGCCGGATAAGCCGCCCCGCGGCGCATCCGGCAAATGCCGCCGCAGGCGGCACGAACGAGGCGCCACCACCCCCCATCTCCCTCGTCACGCCGCTCCCGCGGCGTGACGCACCACCCGGGGCGCTCCTGCGCCCCAAGGGCCTGGTCGTGGCGCCACACCCCACGCGACGCGGGA
>JALTLT010000296.1 GCA_027001815.1 Gammaproteobacteria bacterium
CTGCCAGCAGGCTGTTGAAAAACACCGTTTTTCGGCAGCCTGTGCTGCGGTGCATGGATGCACCGCCGTTTTCAATGACGGCAAGTCATTGAAAACGTGAGGAAGCCGGAAATCGCATTTTCGGCTTCCGGCGTTGAAAAAGGCCAGGACGGCCTTTTTCAACATCCTGTTAGCGGCCTGGGCACTTCCGGGGTATTCTTGGGCAGGGGCGACCCGGGTCGGTGTCCCCCAGACCCGTTCCCGTTTCCTGTCGAGGGGTCCATGCCACGCCGGTTTCTGCTGTTGGCTCTCCTGCTTCCCATCCCCGGAGCGCTCGTTGCCGAAGATACCACCGGGACCTCTTCGGGGGATGAGACGACCGGGGGGACCGAACGGTTCTGGGACTACCAGGAGGTCTCTCCTGCCGAAATCACGGAGGAGGAGGGTCTGCTGAGTCGCGGGATGGGCAGTCTCCTCTCCACCACCCATCGCTTCGGACGCTGGCTCGACCGGGCGCTCGGTGGCGAATCCCTCGATGCCAGGCCGACCCGCACCCGCGCCAAGTTGACCGTCTGGAGATACGACGAGGTGGCGGGCGGGTTCGACGATTCCCAGATCCGGTTCAACGTGCGCATGAGCCTCCCCCGGCTCGAGAAGCGTCTCTCGCTCTTTCTCACCAACGACCTGGACGAAGGGCTCGCGACCAGTTCCAGTGGTGCCGTGTTTCCCCAGGAGACGGTCTCCGAGGACACCTACCTGGGTGTCAACGTCCTGCCCCCCTTCCGCAAGTGGATTTCCGGCCTGCGGGGTCGTGCCGGGGTGCGGATCCGCGGCGGGGAACTGGGTCTCTTCGTGGAGCCCCGCCACGTCTGGCGGGCCGACTTCCCGGTCTGGAGTGTCACCACCCAGGCACGTCTGCGTTACTCCACCCTGCAGGGGTGGGATACCTCCCTGGTGGCCAATTTCGATCGTGCCCTGTCCACCCCGAACCAGTACCTGCGTTGGAACGGGGAGGCGCGCTGGTCGGAGGAGAGTGCGGAAGAGACGGGCCGGGAGTTCTTCCTCCGGGTGATGATGCTCGACCGTCTCGCGCGGCGGGAGGCGCTGATCTACGAATGGAACAACCACCTGGTCAGCGAGCCGGGCAACCGGCTCGAATCGTCTGCGCTGGTGTTGCGCTACCGTCGCCAGATCTGGAAGCGCTGGCTCTTCCTGGAACTCGCCCCCCAGGTGGTATTCCGTGAGGAACTGGAATACGATCCGACGGTGGCACTGCTGCTGAAGATGGAGATGCTGATGCAGCGCAGTGACTGATCTGGACCTGCCACGGAAGTCGGCCCGGTTCGTTGCCGGGGCTTCCGCAGCAGGTGATTCTTCCAGATTCGAACAGGTGACCTTTTGAGCAGAACCCTTCTCCCGCTTCTACTCATCGCTCTGCTGATCCCCCCGCAGGGGGCATCGGCGTCGGCCGGGCCGGCCCTTCTGGAGATGGAGCGCCTCGCCTGGCGTTCGGCGCGATTCGAGGCAAGCAAGCTGTTGTTCAGGTTGAAGCTCCGCGTGGAGCTGGAACATCTGCCTGCGGCGGAGGCTTCCCCCCTTCTCTGGAGGCCGCCGGGAGAGGAGGGACTCCTTCCCCGCGGTGAGCAAGTGGTTCATCTGCGGCTCGATTCCCGGGTGGCGGGCAGGCATCGGGAGGTGGAGCTGTGGCTGGATTCCGCCGACGGGCGTGTCCTGCAGCGTACCAGCCTCGACCACAAGGGACGACGTTCCCATTTCAAGGTCCACCGCTTCCGCGAGGGTGGTGTCGTCATCCTCCGCCGCCGGCCAGCAGACGGGGAGGAGGCGGAACGACCTCCCGCCACCTGGAGCGATGTGCGCCGCAAGGTCCAGAGCTGGTCTGCCGGAGCCGGTGCCCCCTCGGAACCCAACGCCCTCCTGCCGCTGCTCGCCGCCGCGCCCCTGGAGCGGAAGGGAGATGGGATCACCCTCCCGTTCTTTGCCGACGCACGGGTGATAGAGACCCGTTTCGAAGTGGTGGAAGAGGGGCAGGGGAGCTACCGCTTTCGCATCATCGGCGAAGGGGGGAAGGGAGAGAAGCGAAAGCACCGGCGCGAGGTGCTCGTCGTCCATGCCTCCCCCGAGGAGGAGGCGCTCTCTTTCCTTGGTCTGGAGGGGAAGATCGAGGTGGTACTGGATCGCCGCCTGAGGGTGCCGCTGGAGATCCGGGGCAGGGCACCTGTAGTGGGTGAGGTCACCATCCGCCTCCAGTCGGTGGAGCCGGCAGGGCGGTGAACCGGGGGGAACGTGCCCCGCTGGATGCCCTCGCCTTTGCGACGGTGATCGCCCTCGCCTGGAGTCTCTGGAACCGTCCCCTGGCGGCCTGGCTGTTTCCCCGTCTCGAACCGGTACTCCCCTGGTGGGCGCTGAAGCCCGTCCTCTATGTGGACTGGCTGCTGGCGCTGGTTGCGGGGGGAGCGGTGCTGACCCGGCTCGGGCGGCGTCTGCCGCGTCCCCCCTTCGGTCTCTCCCGTCGCGTGCTGCAGGGGATCGGCGTGGGAATACTCTCCTCGCTGCCCATGGCGCTCCTCATGGGGAGTGCGGTGCGCTGGCGAATGAACCTCGATCTCCAGGAGCTGACGGCGGCCGCCCTGCTGCCCGGATTCATGGAGGAGCTCTTCTTCCGCGCCTTCTTCTTCGGCTGGCTCTTCCGCCTGGCGCGGGCCGGCTTTCTCCTCTCGGTGGCGACCGCCTCGATCGCCTTCAGTGTCGGGCATCTCTACCAGGCCCACTCGCCTCTGGAGGCTGGGCTGGTCCTGCTGGTGAGCGGCGCCGGAGCGGCCTGGTTCGCCTGGCTCTACGTGGAGTGGGAGTACAACCTGTGGGTGCCCATCACCCTGCACATCCTCATGAATGCATGGTGGCTCCTGTTCGATGGTGGCGCCAGCGCGGTGGGTGGCGGGATCGAGAACCTCGCCCGTTCGCTCACCATTGCCCTCTCCATCGCCCTCACGTTGCGCATGGCACGCCTTCGAGGTCGTCGCAACGTGAATCGCGTCACCCTCTGGCCCGGTGCGGCCCCTCCCTGAATCGCTCTGCCCCGACGCTCCGTTTCCGATATCGGAGTTCCCCTTCCGGACCGATCACCTGGAGTTATGTGCCTATTATTCAAGGTTATTCAGGGTGACGCGGGATCCTCTGTGGGAGTATCATGCAGGCCCCGCAGTAGCCTGAGAAGTTTCGTCCCATGGAAAAGATCCTCGAAATCCGTGACGGGTGCAACACGCCCGGCCAGCTCCTCCGCAGCCTCGCCTTCGCCCGCTACCTCAAGATCTACAAGCGGGAGTTCATTGCCGACCTGGAGCACCGAACCGCCGATCAGGAACGGGAGGCACGCCAGAAGATCGACTTCATCCAGGGGGTCACGATCCGTGAGCTGATCCATATCCTGGAGTGTGACGGGTTCGCCACGGGTGCGGAGCTGGAGCGCGCACGGGAACTGGTCCGCTTCATGGATGGCGCCTTCCACCACTACCGGGGCAGGGGTTACTCGCGGCTGGTGCGGCTGCAGAACGACGTGGTTTCCACGGGGCTCGAGACGCCGGACACCGTCAAGGACAAGGTGACCGCCAAGGCGCAGCAGCTTGCCGATCTGATCCTCGAGACCCGACGCCAGCTGCTGAAGAAGGTGGGGCTCGAGAAAGGGGTGCGCCGCACGCCCGGCATGGACGCCTCGCCCAATGTCACCTCGGGCGAGATCTCCGGACACTATTTCAACTATCCGGCCGACTACGCGCTGCTCTCCCACGTCCCGCTCACCATCGCCGCGGACATCCAGACCGGGGTCGACTACACCACCCCCTCCAACAAGCGCGCGCGGCCCTTCTACGAACTGGACCACAATCCCCTCGATCTGGAGCGCTTCGATCCCTCCGCCTGGGTCTCGGTACCGCTGCAGGTGGGCACCTCGCTGATCGTCGCCTTCATCCACAAGTCGCGCGGCTGCATCGAGATGGAGCCCGGGCTGCTCAACCTCTTCCCCTTCGCCCGTATCGAGGACATCGAGTCCGGACGCCGTCCCGACGGTGTCTTCTTCTTCGGTGATCCCAACGCCGGCGAGAACGACCTCGGTTACTACTACGACGAGCGGAACCGGTTGCTGGTGGGGCTGGTCCCCAACATCGACGAGCTGAAGTATTTCGGCTACGCCAAGAAGCCGATCCTCACCCTGCACAACGTGCTGGCGATCCTCGACGGCGATCTGCCGTTGCACTGCGGCTGCACCCGCTATGTGGTGCGCTTCAACGGCGCCGGCGAACCCTACATCGCCGACATGCTGATCAAGGCGGACGACATGGGCAAGATCAGCCTGGTGAAGGGGGGTGACCGCCTCACCCGGCCGGTCTTCTACGGCACGGAGACCGGGGCCTTCGCCTGCCTCGACGGCTTCAGCGAGCAGGCCAAGCTGCAGATGAAGGGGCGCGAGGTGGGATACAACAAGGATACCGGCTCCAACGCCCGCCAGATCGTCCCGGTCACCGACGTGGACGAGCTGTTCCGGGGTGACCCCCTCGATGTCCTGCTCTACATGAACAACTTCACCCTCATCCCGCCGGGTGAGTCCACCATCCAGGCGGAGATGCACATCGAGGAGGCGCTCGAGCACTTCCGTCGCGGCGAGCGGGTGGCCGCCGGTTCCACCCAGACCCACCGCGGAGCCAAGGAGAGCAGCTTCTGGGCCAATCCCTTCCCGCTCCTGGTGGACAACGACGGTACCGTTCTCCATCCACAGCTCTACAGCAAGTTCTGCGAGGTGGAGAAGGGCTTCATCGGCGACATGAACATTCTCATCCGGCGTGGCGAGCTGAAGGTGGGAGTCGCCTACAGTCATCTCATGGCTGGTGTCTACGAGGGCAACGACGACGAGGATATCGCCGCCAACGGCTTCAGCAGCCGCGAGGAGGTGGAGCAGGAGGGGCCCGTGCGTCTCGCCCACGATCTCATCGGCCTCATCAAGGAGGTGGCCACCGTCAAGCGGGAGCGCATGGGTGACCAGGCGGAGGAGGTGAGCGTCACCGTCGCCCTGGTGGGAGACAGCCGCACCGGCAAGTCGGAGACTGCGGAGAAGATGGAGGGAATCCTCCGTCTGCAGCTCATCTGATCCATGAGCACCGGCCGCATCCTGGCGATCATCGGGATGGTGGTGGCGATCGCCGTGGTCGTCCCCTTCTTCCTGGTCGATCCGCTCGACGAGAAGCGGCTGGAGGGGTTGCCGTGGCAGGTGGAGGTGTTGCCGGACGGCACCAGCCGGGTCTTTGCCATCCATGTGGGCGAGGACTCCCTCGAAGAGGCTGCCCGCAAGCTGGGCCCGGGCATGGAGGTCGCGATCGTCTCCATGCTGAAGGAGCAGGGCTCCCTGGAGGCCTACTGGGACGGCTTCTCCGCGGCGGGTGTCCTCACCGGCAAGCTGATCCTTCTGCTGGAACCGGGGGAGGGACGCCTGGAAGGGATGCGCCGAAGGGTCGTGACGGTGGACTACACCGGTACCGGCGCCAAGAAGATGCGTCTCCACCCGGACGACGTCCCCGCAGCCCTCGCCGCCCGGGTGATGGCGATCACCTTCATTCCCACCGTCGACTTCGACGAGGAGGTGGTGCGGCAGCGGTTCGGCGTGCCGGCGCGGCGTCTTCGCGACGCCACCGGCGCGGAGCACTTCCTCTATCCCCGCATCGGCCTCGACCTGATCCTCCACGAGAAGGGCAAGGAGGTTCTCCAGTACGTGGCGCCCCGCGATTTCGAGCGCCTCACCCGTCCCCTGGAAGAGGCCCCTCCGGCGGTTCGCTGATCCTCCTCTCTACCCCCTCCCTCCCTTGCTCACCCCATCTCCACCTTCCTTGAAAAAGGCCAGGACGGCCTTTTTCGACATCCTGTCAAGGAATCTCTGATTTATTCAGAGATTCCTGCGGCACAGGGATGTGCCGCCAAAATCGATCACCGCAGGTGATTGATTTTGCAAGGGAGCCGAAAACCGCGTTTTTCGGCTTCCGGCGTTGAAAAAGGCCAGGACGGCCTTTTTCGACATCCTGTTAAAGAACCGCGCAAGAGTGCCAGCAACGCCGGGCCGGATCAAGCGTCGGTGTCCGGCTCACTGCCACTCCATGCGACGCCCCCGCGCCGGGCAGGGCCGTTGCCCCGCCGATCGGTGGCGGGACGCGGAAATGGCGGGATGTTCCTCCCGACTCTGCAGGCACCTGTAGGCCTGATAAGCGCAGCGCATCAGGCAATTCCTGCGGAGCAGGAACAAGCGCATCGGGCAATTCCCGCGAAGCGGGGACGGCATTCTCCATTCTCCCCCCCCCTTTTTACAGGGTCAATCCTCATAACTGTTGCCTCCGTCACGGAACTGGAAGCGGCTCCCAAAGAGACTCGGGGGTACCCGTTATCACCTGCGAAACAAGGAGGAAGAGGATGCAGTTCGATTGGAGTAGTCGAGTGGTTCCAGTCACGGTCGCGGTTCTTCTCGCCGGATGTGGAGGAGGGGGCCCCACCTCTTCCGACGACGACACGGGCAACGACCCGCCCGTGGATACGGTGGCCCTTACCGTCCAGCTCGGCGAGATGCTGTTCATGGACCAGAGTCTCTCCGAACCGGCGGGGCAGTCGTGTGCCACCTGCCACGATCCCGGCCACGCCTTCGCCGATCCCGACGTGAGCGACCGGAATCCCGTCTCGGAGGGGGTGGTGGCCGGCCGTTTCGGCAACCGGAACGCCCCTACCGCCACCTATGCGGCACTGATTCCCGAGTTCGAATACGACGGTGCCACCGGCCGCTACCGGGGAGGCCAGTTCCTGGATGGCCGGGCGGTCGATCTCAAGGAACAGGCCAAGGGGCCCTTTCTGAACAAACTGGAGATGGCCAACACCGACGAGGCGATGGTGGTGGAGAAACTGCGGGCGGCACCCTACGCGGAGATGTTCGAGCAGATCTGGGGTGCCGGCGCCCTGGACGATGTGGCCGTCGCCTACGACCACATGGCGGAGGCGATCGCCGCCTTCGAGGAGACGGAACTCTTCATGCCCTTCACCTCCAAGTACGACTACTGTGCCGACGACAATTTCTCCTGCTTCACCGAACAGGAGAAGAGGGGGCTGGATCTCTTCCGCGGCAAGGGGCTCTGCACCGAGTGCCACATCGAGGACAACGGACTCTTCACCGACTTCACCTATCGCAACATCGGTGTTCCCCCCAACCCCAACAACCCCTACTACGCCGAGGAGCCCGACTTCATCGACGTGGGGCTGGAGGCCAATCCCATGCTCACGGTGGATGCAGATCGCCAGAAGGGGAAGTTCCGGGTGCCGACCCTGCGCAACGTGGCGGTGACCGCCCCCTACATGCACAACGGGGTGATGCAGACCCTCGCCCAGGTGGTCAACTTCTACAATCGGCGCGATCAGGGTTGCTACGGCAGCCAGGTTCCGCTGGTCGACTGCTGGCCGGACCCGGAGGTGGCCGAGAACATGGAGACGGGCAACATGGGGGATCTGCTGCTCTCCGCCCAGGAGGAGGCGGACCTCGTCGCCTTTCTCGAGACTCTCACCGACGGCTACCAGCCGACGCCTTGAGGAGCAACCGACCCGCATGATCCGGGAATCGGGCATGGTGCCTGCCGGGGGTAGACGACCGCGCCCCCGGCAGGTACCATGCCGGCGGTGACGGGGCAGAGAGGCCCCGCCAGGGAATGGACACTCACGAAAGGATTCGCTCATGCGCAAGTACCCACTCTCTCTCCTTGTCTCCCTCCTTCTCGTCGCCTGTGGAGGCGGGGGTGGCCCTGCCCCGCTGGCCGTCGAGCACGACCACCCCTTCCCCGAGGCGGCCCTCGACGTGGAGGTGTACGCCAGCCACGACGACCGCCTCCTCACCTTCGTGGATGGGGAAAGCGGCGAGCTCCTCGACACTCTCCCCTTCGAGCCGGAGGGTGACGGCGTCACCCTCATGGCGGTCCTGGCGGGCAACTACGATCGTCAGGAGGAGGTCTACCAGGGGGTTTCCCGCCTCGGCATCCTCTACCGCCACCTGGGCGAGATCTTCTTCCGCGACTTCACCGACCCCGAGCTTCCCGTCCATCCGGTCGCCGCGGTGGGAGAGGGAGGCCCCCCCTGCGAACTCTACGTGATCGGCGATACCGATACGCCGGCGAACCTGCGCCGGCTGGTCTTCTCCACCCCGGGAGCGGATGGTGACTGCTTCGCCGCTGACGACAACCTCTTCCAGGTCGCCGATCTGGTGCCCGAGAGCGAGACGCCGGCACCGGCCGAGCCACTGGCGATCCGCCACCCCGGTCCGCTGCCGATCCACGACGGCCTGGGCCATCTGCAGTCGATCCTCGCCCTCACCGACCTCGGTCTGCGCCGTTACACCACCGGTTTCGCGGACGCGGGTCTGGTGATGCCGGCCACGGAGGTGGTCCCCGTGGTCTCGCAACCGGGTCGGCTGGTGCTGCTGGTGGATGGTGAACTCCACGCCTTCGACGCGCAGGGCAAGGCCACGGCCCTGGGATTCTCGCCCGCCGTCGGCACGGGGCCGGAGCCCTTTTCGGATCAGCTCGTCCGCGGTGATCACCTCTATCTGGCCGAGCGGGTGGGGAGCGGCTTTCCGGACATCGCCGGATACGAGCTCTGGAAGATCGACCTCACGGGCATGGAGCCGCCGGAACGGCTGCGTTCGGAACGGGCCGGCGGGCTGGAGCTCTTTCACATGGCGATCACCGAGGATCGCCTGGCCCTCAACACCATCCAGTGGTTCACCGGGCGAAACCGGGTGATCGCCCTCGACCCGGCCGCTCCCGCGAGCGTCGTGGAGCTGGTGGAGAGCCTCGTCCCCCTCAACTTCTTCCTGAGTGCCCGGGGTGACCGCCTCTTCCTCAATCGTTACAACGGGCTCGAGGCGCCCGAGGCGCTGGTGGTGACGGAGGCAGGGGAGGTGATCGAGCGTCACCCCGCCTCACTCTGGTCGGGGCTCGTCGCCGAGGAGATCCTCGAGGGGGGCGTCGATGTGCTGCCCAACTTCGTGCCCGCCGCGCTCGCTCTCGTCTCTGGCGATGTCTCCTTCGACCTGCGCACCTTCTCGCTGCGCATGGGAGAGTCACAACTGATGATCGCGGATCCGCTGACGGGCGAACTCACCTCCATGCTGGCGCCGGAGCCGGAGGACGAGTGGATCTCCCTCTTCGGCATGGGGCGGAGCGTGCTGGGCGTGATCCAGACCTCCGGGGGAAACGACGACATGGCGCTCATCGACCTGGAGAAGGGGGAGGCGATGCGACTCACCCGAACCCCCCTCTCGCACGAGTTCCCGCTTCCGTGACATCCCGGCGAGGGGAGCAGGCGGCGGCTGCGGTTATCCCTTTGCCCCCGCAAGGGCCTACAATGGGGAGCGGCACCCTCTCCTGGTGTCATGCCGGAGTCTCCGGATGGTCCCTGCCCCCTTCGACAACGAGGTGTCGTACAACGTCTGGGATGCCCGCTATCGCCGGCGGGAGGGGGAGGTGGTGCGCGAGGCCACCATCGAGGAGAGCTGGCGGCGGGTGGCGACGGCCGTGGCCTCGGTGGAGGAGAAGGAGCGCCGTTCCTGGAGTGACCGCTTCTTCCGGCTGCTGAGCGATTTCCGCTTCCTGCCGGGAGGCCGGATCCTGGCGGGGGCTGGGGTGCCCCACGACGTGACCCTCTTCAACTGCTTCGTCATGGGGACCATCGAGGACTCCATGGACGGCATCTTCGATGCCCTCAAGGAGGGGGCACTCACCATGCAGGCGGGGGGCGGGGTCGGCTACGACTTCTCTCCTCTGCGCCCCTCCGGCACCCGTGCCCGGCGGGTGGGAGGCATCGCCTCCGGCCCGGTCTCCTTCATGCGCATCTGGGACGCCATGTGCGCCACCCTGCTCTCCACCGGCGCACGGCGTGGGGCGATGATGGCCACCCTGCGCTGCGACCATCCTGACATCCTCTCCTTCATCGAGGCCAAGCGGCACCCCGGGGAGTTGACCCACTTCAATCTCTCGGTGCTGGTCACCGACGAGTTCATGGAGGCGGTGGAGCGGGACGAGGAGTGGCCGCTGCTCTTCCCCGCCGATCGGCTCGATGGAGAAGGGGGGGAGATCGTCATGCGTCACGGATGGGGAGGGCCCCATCCGGTTCCCTGCCGTGTCCTGCGGCGCATGCCCGCCCGCCGTCTCTGGGAGCGCCTCACCCGCGCCGCCTGGGAGCACGCGGAGCCGGGGGTGCTCTTCATCGACCGGATCAACGAGCAGAACAACCTGGGCTGGCGGGAGTGGATCAGCGCCACCAATCCCTGTGGCGAGGTGCCACTGCCCCCCTACGGGGCCTGCAACCTGGGCTCCTTCAATCTCACCCGCTTCGTGCACGATCCCTTCACGCCGAAGGCACACTTCGATCTGGAGGCGCTGCGCGCGGAGGTCCCGGTGGCGGTTCGTTTCATGGACGACGTGATCGATCTCTCCCGTTTCCCCCTCCCGGCCCAGCAGGAGCAGGAGCGGGGCAGCCGCCGGATCGGTCTCGGCATCACCGGCCTCGCCGACACCCTGATCCTGCTCGGCCTCCACTACGCCTCCGAGGAGGCGAGAGAGTTCGCCTCGCGGGTGATGGAGACCCTCTGCCACGCCGCCTATGCCGCCTCCATCGGACTGGCGGAGGTGCGGGGGAGTTTCCCCCTCTTCGACCGGGAGGCCTGTCTGGATCGCCCCTTCATTCGGCGCCTCCCGGAGGCACTGCGGGGAGAGATCGCCCGCCACGGCATCCGCAACAGCCATCTCCTCGCCATCGCCCCCACCGGCACCGTGAGTCTGCTGGCCAACAACATCAGCAGCGCCCTGGAGCCGGTCTTCGCCTTCCGGCAGCAGCGGCGGGTGATGCAGTCCGACGGCAGCTATCACAGCTTCGAACTGGGGGATCATGCCTGGCGGCTGTGGCGGGAGATGAACGGCGAGCGGTCGCCGCCCGAGAGCTTCGTCACCGCCACCGAACTGGAACCGCATCACCATCTGGCCATGCAGGCGGCCCTCCAGCCCTGGGTGGACAACGCCATCTCCAAGACCATCAACGTGCCGGCGGACCATCCCCTGGAGGCGTTCGGGGAGATCTACCGGCAGGCGTGGAGACTGGGCCTGAAGGGTTGCACCACCTTTCGCCCCAATCCGGTCACCGGCAGCATCCTGACGCTGCCCGAGGGGATGGCCACCAGCCACTGCTGCAGTCTGGAGCGGGAGGCCGACTGAGGGGGCGGAAGAGGGCGCGTCTACCTGCGTCGCAACGGCCGCAGCAGCAGCGAACGGGCCTTCATGGCGGGGGGCTGGGACAGCCCCATGAGCTGCAGGACGGATGGGGCCACATTGCTCAGTCCGCCGACACAGGAGAGCACCCAGTCGTCGCTGTCGATCACCAGGCAGGGCACCGGATAGACGGTGTGCTGGGTCTGCGGTTCGCCGGAGAGGGGGTCCACCATCTCCTCGCAGTTGCCGTGGTCGGCGGTGAGGATCACCGAGAAGCCGGCCTTCTCCGCCGCCTCCACCAGTCTCCCCACCTCCCGGTCGAGGGTCTCCACCGCCTCTACCACCGCCTGGCGCACCGCCGTGTGGCCCACCATGTCACCGTTGGCCAGGTTGACCAGCACGAAACCGTATTGCCCGGAGGCGAGTGCCTCGATGGCCTGGTCGGTCACGGCGCGGGCGCTCATCTCCGGCTTGTGGTCGTAGGTGGGCACCCGGGGAGAGGGGATGAGGGCGCGATCCTCTCCTGGCCATGGCTCGTGGCGCTGGCCGTTGAAGAAGAAGGTGACGTGGGGGTACTTCTCCGTCTCGGCGCAGCGGAACTGGGCCAGCCCGGCGTCGGAGACGATCTGCCCGAGGGTGATCTCCGGCTGCTCCGGTTCGAAGGCGGCCGGCAGACCGAAGGCGCGGTCGTAGACCATCATGCAGGTGACCCGGGCCAGTGGGGCGTCACCCCGGTCGAAGCCGTCGAAGCCGGGCAGGGCGAGGGCGGCGACGATCTGCCGCGGGCGGTCCTTGCGGAAGTTGAAGGAGACGACGCTGTCGCCGGCGACGACCGGCTCGAAGGGAGGAAGCAGCACGGGGGTGATGAACTCGTCCGTCTCCCCCTTCTCCCAGGCGCTGCGGATCGCCTCTCCGGCCGATGGGGCGTGGCGCCCCTCGCCCCGTACCAGGGCGCGCCAGGCGCGCTCGGTCCGCTCCCAGCGGTGGTCCCGGTCCATGGCGTAGTAGCGCCCCATGACGCTGGCGATGGCACCACCCGTCTCGGCCAGCGCCTTCTCCACCTCGGGCAGGTAGTCGAGGGCGGAGCGGGGCGGGGTGTCCCGGCCGTCGGTGACCATGTGCAGCAGGGGGCGGGCCCCCTCCCGCTGACAGAGCCGGATCAGGGCGAAGAGATGGTCCAGGCTGCTGTGGACGCCGCCGTCGGAGACCAGTCCCAGCAGGTGGAGGGGGCGCCGCCGCTCCACGGCGTGGTGCACCGCCTCCAGCAGGGCCGGGTTGCGGAAGAACTCGCCGTTGCGGATGGCATCGTCGATGCGCACCATGTCCTGGCGGACGATGGTCCCGCAGCCGAGGGTGAGATGGCCCACCTCCGAGTTGCCCATCTGGCCGTCGGGGAGACCCACCGCCGGCCCGGAGGCGTGCAGGGTGGTGTGGGAGTGGCGGGCGTAGAGGGCGTCCAGGTTGGGGGTCCTTGCCTCCGCCACGCCGTTGTTCATGCGTGCCGGGTTGACGCCGAAGCCGTCCAGCACCAGCAGCAGTACCGGACGTCGGGGAGCGGATCGGGGTTCCATGGCTCGGTCTCTCGTTCCTTGGGTGTCGGGGTGGGGTGCCCCTTGCCGCTGCTATCGGCGCGCGGCGGGGATCCCTGAATCTCCCCGCCGCGGTCTCCTCATCCGGTGTTGCGCATGCCTGCCGAGATGGCGCTGATGGTACGCAGCAGCGGCATCAGCCAGATGGAGTGCTCCCCCTTGCCCTCGTCCTGGTCGGCGCGATAGCGGCGCAGCAACTGCACCTGGATGTGGTTGAGCGGATCCAGGTAGGGGTTGCGGCGGGCGAGGGAGAGGGCCAGCACCGGGTTCTCCTCCAGCAGTCCGCGGATGTGCG
>JALTLT010000297.1 GCA_027001815.1 Gammaproteobacteria bacterium
GAGGCGATCGGCGGCATCACCCGCGCGGTGGCCACCATCAGCCAGATGAACGGCCAGATCGCCGTCGCCGCCGGAGAGCAGAGCCAGGTGGCCGAGGAGATCAACCGCAACATCATCGAGATCAACCGGATCGCCGACGAGACCGCCGAAGGAATGAGCGAGACCACCATGGCGGTGGAGGATATCCGCCGACTGGCCAACAGCCTCTCCGGCATGATGGAGCGCTTCCACACCTGATCGGCAGGGGGGGGACAGGGAGGTCCTCCGCGGAATCATTCGCCCCGCAGGTTGTCCTACCGGAAGGCCCCTTCCGGAGGACGACCATGCCACGCCCCCTCTCCCGCCGCCTCCCGCTTCCGTTCGCCCTGCTGCCTCTCCTGACGGGCCTGCCCGCTGCCGGGCTCCCGGGGGAGCAAACCGCGCCCCCCCTCGAGAACCGCCTGGCTGGCCACCCCTCCCCCTATCTCGCCATGCACGCGGAGGATCCGGTGGCGTGGCAGACCTGGTCCCCGGAGGTGTTCGAACGGGCCCGCCGGGAGAACCGGCTGGTCTTCGTCTCGGTGGGCTATTTCGCCTGCCACTGGTGCCATGTAATGCAGCGGGAATCGTTCCGCGACCCGGCGGTGGCGCAGCTTCTCAACGAGCGTTTCATTCCGGTCAAGGTGGACCGCGAGCTGCGACCCGCCCTCGACGCCCGGCTCATCGAATTCGTGCGCAGCACCCGCGGCCAGGCCGGCTGGCCCCTCAACCTCTTCGTCACCCCCGACGGCCATCCTCTGGTGGGGACGGTCTACCTTCCCCGCGACGACTTCCTGCAGCTCCTGCAGCGTCTCTACCGGCGGTGGCACAGCGAGGGTGAGGAGCTGGCCGAGCTGGCACGGGAGGCGGCCGAGGAGGCGGCGCCCCCCGCCACCCCGTCGGCGGGCGCGACCCTCGCCGAGGGACTCGGCGAGAGCTACCGCCAGCGGCTGGCGGACGCCGCCCTCTCCTTCGCCGACACCCTCGAAGGGGGATTCGGTGAAGGCAACAAGTTCCCCATGGCTCCACAACTGGAGGCCCTGCTGGCACTGCTGCCGGAGGAAGTGGATCACCCCCTGCGGGATTTCCTCGCCACCACCCTCGACCACATGGCGGAACGGGGCCTCCACGACCTGCTCGGCGGCGGCTTCTTCCGCTACGCCACCGACCCCGGCTGGCAGATCCCCCACTTCGAGAAGATGCTCTACGACAACACCCAGCTCGCCCGCCTCTACCTGATCGCCGGCGAGAGGCTGGGCGAACCACGCTACACCGCCATCGGCAGGGAGACCCTGGAGTTCATGCTGCGCGAGCTGGCGACCCCCGAGGGGGCCTTCATCGCCAGCCTCTCGGCAGTCGACGACCAGGGAGTGGAGGGTGGCTACTACCTCTTCCGCCCCGAGACCCTCGACCGCCTCCTCCCGCCGCCCCAGCGGCGGATCGCAGCCGCGGCCTGGGGGCTCGAGGGGCCCCCGACCCTGGAGGCGGGCCTTCTGCCACGGCGTGTCCGTCGCAGCGAGGAGGTGGCGAACGGGACCGACATTCCCCGGCAAGAGGTGGAGCGCCTCCTCGCCGGGGCTGCGGAACGGCTGCGGGCGGAGCGCGCGCGGCGCGGCCTGCCCCGCGACACCAAGGTGATCGCCGCCTGGAACGGCCTCGCCCTCGCCGCCCTGGCACGCGGCGCCCGCCTCCCGGACGGGACTGCCTACCGCCAGGCGGCGGCACGGCTGGAGCGGTTCCTCCGCACACGGCTGTGGCGTGGAGAGAGACTGCTGCGCAGCGCCGAGCCGGAGATCCCCGGCACTCTCGAGGACTACGCTCAGGTGGCGCTGGGCCTGCTGGAGTGGTCGGAAGCGGGAGGCGGCGACGCATCTCGCCTCCTGGCCGAACGGATCGCCGGGGAGGGTTGGCGCCGCTTCCACGACGCCCGGGGCTGGAAGAGCGAGGAGGCCTCCCTCCTCTCCCCGGAGGTGCGGGAGGCGGTGCTGGCCGACGATGTCCTCCCCTCCCCCTCCGCCACCCTCATCGAGGTGCTACTGCGCCTCGGCGGGGCGGAACGGCGCGACGAGGCGCTGCGCGCCCTCAACCGCGGACATCGTCAACTCACCCTGGAGCCGCTCTGGTACGCCAGCCACATCCGTCTGATCGACGCCTGGCAGAGCGGCCGGCTGCGCCCCCGGGGGTGACGGCGGCCCGGCACGATCTCAGTCGCATCCGCAGGCCGGCACGCGCCCCTCGTTGAGGACCAGCGTCCCCACCAGTTGCCCCACCTCGCCGATGCGATGGCGGTTCAGATAGTCGAGGATCCCCGCGTTGATGCGCGACACGATCAGCGGGTCGTAGAAGAGGGCGGTGCCCACGCCGACCGCGGAGGCGCCGGCGATGATGAACTCCAGGGCGTCCTCGGCGCTGGCGATCCCCCCCTGACCGATGATCGGGATGTCGTGCTCCCGGCACACCTGGTAGACCTGGTGCACCTTGAGCAGCGCCACCGGTTTGATGGCCGGCCCGGAGAGCCCACCCTGGTTGTTGCCGATCACCGGGGTGCGGTTCTCGATGTCGATGGCCATGCCCATCAGGGTGTTGATGACGGCGAAAGCGTCGCTGCCCGCCTCGATGCAGCGCCGGGCGTTGCCGGCGATGTCGGTCTGGTTGGGGGAGAGCTTGGTGATGAGCGGCTTCTCCGTCGCCTTGCGGCACGCCTCCACCACCCGCGCCGACATGTCGGGATCGTTGCCGAAGGCGACCCCCCCCTCCTTGACGTTGGGACAGGAGATGTTGATCTCGATGGCGTCGACCGGGGAGTCGTCGAAGCGGCGGGTCACCTCGTGATACTCCTCCACCGTCGAGCCGGAGACGTTGGCGATGAAGCGGGTCTCGGAGAAGTCGAGGGCGGGGAGGATCTTCTCCACCACGTGCTCCACCCCCGGGTTCTGCAGGCCGATGGCGTTGATCATGCCACCCGGCGTCTCGCACACCCGGTGGGGGGGGTTGCCGAGGCGCGGCTCGAGGGTGGTGCCCTTGAGACAGACCGCCCCCACGTCGCGATTGCTGAATCCCTCCACCCGCGTGTACTCCTCGCCGAAGCCCACACAGCCCGACAGCAGCACCACCGGCGAGTTGAACCGCAGGCCACAGAAATCCACCCTCAGGGCGGAGAGATCCTCGCTCTTCGTCATGCTCCTCTCCCCGTGCTCACTCTCTCGTCATTCTCTCACAGGCGGCGATCCGCAACCACGGAAGCCGGGGAGCGCCGTTTGCGTTGCCTCCCACCGCTGGATAGACTCCCCACCTTCGGGGAGGCCCGCCACCGCCGGGCCGGCAACAGGAGGGAAGAGAGCATGAAGAGACGTCACTTCGTAACCGGTGCCGGCGCCATGCTGGCAGGCGGCGTGCTTTCCGGCTGCGGCGGCGGAGAGCAGCCTGCCGCCGGCGGCGACCAGCCGAAGATGAAGACCGAGTACCGCTGGAAGATGGTCACCACCTGGCCCAAGGACTTTCCCGGTCTCGGCACCGGCGCCAACCTGCTCGCCAGCCTCATCAACCAGATGAGCGGCGGCCGCATCCATGTGAAGGTGTATGGCGCCAAGGAGCTGGTCCCCGCCTTCGAGGTATTCGACGCGGTTGCCGGCGGCACCGCCGAACTGGGTCACGGCGCCGCCTACTACTGGAAGGGCAAGAGCGGGGCGGCGCAGTTCTTCTCCGCCGTCCCCTTCGGCCTCAACGCCCTGGAGATGAACGGCTGGCTCTACCACGGCGGCGGCATGGAGCTGTGGGAGGAGCTCTACGAGCCCTTCGGCCTGATCCCCATGGCGGCCGGCAACACCGGCGTGCAGATGGGGGGCTGGTTCAACCGGGAGATCAACACCCTCGAGGACCTCCAGGGACTCAAGATGCGCATCCCCGGCCTCGGCGGAGAGGTGCTGCGCCGGGCGGGCGGGACCCCGGTCAGCCTGCCGGGAGGGGAGATCTTCACCTCCCTGCAGTCGGGTACCATCGACGCCACCGAGTGGGTCGGCCCCTACAACGACCTCGCCTTCGGCCTCTACAAGGTGGCGAAATACTACTACTACCCCGGCTGGCACGAGCCCGGCACCACCCTCGAGTGCATCGTCAACCGCGAGGCGTTCGACAGGCTGCCACCGGACCTGCAGGCGATCGTCCGCAGCGCCGCCGCCCAGGCCAACCAGTCGATGCTGGCGGAATACACGGCGAAGAACAACGCCGCCCTCCACACCCTGCTCAACGACCACCAGGTGGAGCTGCGCCGCTTCCCCGACGAGGTGCTGGCCCGCCTGCGCGAGCTCTCCGACCAGGTGGTGGCGGAGATCGCCGACAAGGACCCGACCAGTCGCAGGATCTACGAGGCCTTCCGCGGTTACCGCGACCAGGTGATCGCCTGGCACGACATCTCCGAGCGCGCCTTCCTCAACGCTCGCGCCGGCGGCTGATCCCCCGCCAGTCTGCCGGCGGTGCCGCTCCTCCGGCACCGCCGGCAGGCGGCGCTCCACTGTCAGGGTGTTGAAAAAGGCCGTCCTGGCCTTTTTTCAACAGCCTGCTACCCCCCGGATCACGGCCTGGAGCAGCGTGACGAGCCCGATCTCCGGCTCAGCCCTCGAACCGTTCGATCACCTCGAGAAAGGCGCGACCATAGCGGGCCAGCTTGGTCTCGCCCACCCCCGGCACCTGCTCCATCTCCAGCAGGGTCGCCGGGCGGTGGACCACCATCTCCACCAGCGTCTGGTCGTGGAAGATGACGTAGGGTGGCACCCCCTGCTCCCGGGCCAGTTCCAGGCGCCGCGCCCGCAGCGCCTCGAAGAGGAGGCGATCCGCCTCCGGCAGGCTCTCCGCCGGGCTGCCGCGCCGCACCCCGCCACGCGACCGCCCCTGCCCCTTCGCCGGCCGGCGCAGGGGCAGGGTCACCTCGCCCCGCAGCAGGGGCCGCGCCTTCTCGGTGAGCCGCAGGGTGCCGTGTCCCTCGCTGTCGGTGGCCAGCCACCCTCCCGCCAGGAGCTGGCGGAAGATCGCCCGCCACTCCCCCGCCCCCAGGTCGGCACCGATGCCGAAGGTGGAGAGGCGGTGGTGGCGGTTGGCGACGATCCGCTCGTGCTCCTTGCCCAGCAGCACATCCACCACGTAGGTGACGCCGAACCGCTGGCCCGTCCGCCAGACGCAGGAGAGCGCCTTGCGCGCCGCCTCGGTGCCGTCCCATGTCTCCGGCGGCGCGAGGCAGTTGTCACAGTTGCCGCACGGCTCCTCGAGCCGTTCGTCGAAGTAGGCCAGCAGCGCCTGGCGGCGACAGGAGGTGAGTTCGCACAGCCCCAGCATCGCCTCCAGCTTCTGGTGGGTGATGCGCTTGTGGGACTCGTCGGCCTCCGACTCCTGGATCATCTGTCGCAGGGTGATCACGTCCTGCAGGCCGTAGGCCATCCAGGCGTCCGCCGGCAGCCCGTCCCGCCCCGCGCGCCCGGTCTCCTGATAGTAGGCCTCGATGGAGCGGGGCAGATTGAGATGGGCGACGAAGCGCACGTCGGGCTTGTCGATGCCCATGCCGAAGGCGATGGTGGCGACCACGATCACCCCCTCCTCGCGCAGGAAGCGGGCCTGGTGGTGGGCCCGCAACCGGTCCGGCAGGCCGGCGTGATAGGGGAGCGCCACCCGCCCCTTGCGGCTCAGCCACTCCGCCACCTCCTCCACCCGCTTGCGGGAGAGACAGTAGACGATGCCCGCATCCCGGGGGTGTTCCCGCTCCAGGAAGCGCCACAACCGGTCGCGGGGGCTGGCGCCATCGCTGACAATGTAGCGGATGTTGGGGCGGTCGAAGCTGTTGACGAACCAGGCGGCGTCGGCGAGGTCGAGCTGCTCGGCGATCTCCGCCCGGGTCCGGCGGTCGGCGGTGGCGGTCAGCGCGAGGCGCGGCACCCCCGGGAAGCGCTGGTGGAGCACCGACAGCCGCCGGTACTCGGGCCGGAAGTCGTGTCCCCACTGGGAGACGCAGTGGGCCTCGTCGATGGCGAACAGGGCGATGCGGCTGCGCGACAGCAGCCCCAGGGTGCGCTCTCCCAGGAGCCGCTCCGGTGCCACGTAGAGGAGATCGAGCCCACCGGAGAGCAACGCCTGCTCCGTCTCGCGCACCGTCTGCGCATCCAGGGTGGAGTTGAGGAAGGCGGCGCGGATGCCGAGCTGGCGCAGCGCCTCCACCTGATCCTGCATCAGGGCGATGAGCGGCGAGACCACCACCCCCGTCCCCTCCCGCACCAGGGCCGGGATCTGGTAGCAGAGCGACTTGCCGCCACCGGTGGGCATCAGCACCAGGGCATCGCCCCCCTCGATGACGGTGCGGACGATCGCCTCCTGCCGGTGGCGGAAGGCGTCGTAGCCGAATACCTTGCGCAGGATCTCCAGCGCCTGATTCATCCCTGAATCTCCTCTCTCCGTCACGGTCGCCACCTCCCGCGGCGCCGTCTGCAGGTCAGTCACCATAGACCACCTGGGGGAGCCAGGTGGCGAGCTCCGGCCACAGCGCCAGCACCCCCATGGCCAGGAGCTGGATGGCGATGTAGGGCATCACCCCGCGGTAGATGTCGCTCGAACGCACCGCTTCCGGCGCCACCCCCCGCAGATAGAAGAGGGCGAAGCCGAAGGGCGGGGTGAGGAAGGAGGTCTGCAGGTTGATGGCGATCATCACACCCAGCCAGACCGGGTCGATGCCCATCGCCAGCAGGATCGGGCCGACGATGGGCACCACCACGAAGGTGATCTCGATGAAGTCGAGCACGAAGCCGAGCAGGAACATCACCACCATCACCAGCAGGACCGCCGAGAAGGTGCCGCCCGGCAGGTCCGAGAGCAGGTCTGCGACCAGTTCGTCACCGCCGAACCCCCGGAACACCAGGGAGAAGAGGGCGGCACCGATGAAGATCATGAAGACCATGGCGGTCACCTCTAGGGTGCGCCGCATCACGTCGCCCATCACCTCCAGATCGAGACGCCGCTGCGCCAGGGCGAGCAGGATCGCCCCCACTGCCCCCACGGAGGCCGCCTCGGTGGGGGCGGCGATACCGGCGATGATGGAGCCGAGCACCGCGACGATCAGACCCAGGGGCGGCAGCAGCGCCACCAGCGTCTGGCGCAGCAGCCGGCGTCCCCGCAGCTCGGCCCGCTCCTCGGCCGGGATCGCCGGCGCCGCCGCGGGACGGAACAGGGCCACCGCCGCCAGGTAGAGGACGTAGAGCCCCACCAGCAGCAGGCCGGGGATCAGCGCCCCGGCGAAGAGATCCCCCACCGAGACGGTCTGCGGCGGCGGGAACTCGAAGATCCCCTGCGCAGCGAGTCGGGACTGGATCATCTGCTGCGCCTCGCTGTAGGCGTTGGAGATGACGTCGCCCAGCAGGATCAGGATGATGGAGGGGGGGATGATCTGCCCCAGGGTGCCCGAGGCGCAGATGGTGCCGGTGGCGAGCGCCGGGTGGTAGCCGCGCCGCAGCATGGTGGGCAGGGAGAGCAGGCCCATGGTCACCACCGTGGCGCCGACGATGCCGGTGGAGGCGGCCATCAGCATCCCCACCACCACCACCGAGATGCCCAGCCCGCCGCGCAGGGGACCGAACAGGGCGGCCATGGTATCGAGCAGCTTCTCCGCCACCTGGGAACGCTCCAGCATCACCCCCATGAAGACGAACAGCGGCACCGCCACCAGGGTGCTGTTGGTCATGATGCCATAGAGACGGCTGGGGATGCCGCCGAGCAGCGGGTCGAAGTTGCCCATCACCGTCCCCAGCAGGGCGAAGAGCAGCGCCGTCCCCCCCAGCGTGAAGGCGACCGGGAAACCGAGCATCAGCAGCAGGCAGAGAACGGCAAAGAGCAGCAGCGCCACCGGTCACACCTCCGGCGACTGGTCGCCGCCCTCCGGCAGGGGGGCACCGAGAAGCTGGAGGAGGGCACGCAGGCCGTTGGCCACCCCCTGGAGGATCATCAGCGCCGGCATCACCAGGATCAGGCTCTTGAGAAGAAACACCAGCGGCAGACCACCCGCCTCCGGCGACCCCTCCATCACCCTCCACGAGGCCGCCACGTAGCCCCAGCTCAACCAGAGGATGAAGCCGAACATGGGCAACAGGAAGAAGAGGGTGCCGAGCAGATCGACCCAGGCACGCCGCCGCGGCGCCATGGCACGATAGAAGATGTCCACCCGCACGTGCCCGCCGTTGCGCAGGGTGTAGGCGGCCCCCAGCATGAAGACCACCGCATGCATGTAGGTGACCGACTCCTGCATGGCGATGAAGCCGACGTTGAAGAGGTAGCGCAGCACCACCACCGCGAAGGTGACCAGCACCATCACCAGGGTGAGCCAGGCCGCCGCCCTTCCCACCCCCTCGCTGAGACGGTCGATCCGGTCCACCAGCCTGTGGATGTTCGTCATCTGCACCTCTCTCTCGATTGCCCGGCCACGGGGCGCCCCCGGGAGCCTGCGCGGATTATACCCCAGTCGCGTGATACGCCCGTCCCATGGATGGCCGGCGGACTCAATTCGTGATCGCTGCCGCCGATACAGGGGGACGGTGGGGTCTCCTCCCCACTCCCCTGGCAGGATGTTGAAAAGGTCCGTCCCGGCCTTTTTCAACGCCGGAAGCCGAAAATGCGATTTCCGGCTTCCTCACGGTTTCAATGACCTGGCGTCATTGAAAATAGCGGTGCATCCATGCACCACAGCAAAGGCTGCCGAAAGACGCTGTTTTTCGACAGCCTGCTAGCCCCCCAGACCGTGGAGCAGAAACGATGGCGACGGCCGGTCCCTCCGTCAGCGAATGGAAACAGAAGTACTTCGACACCCTCGGCGAACTCGAGGAGAAGGAGAAGCGGTGGGAGTCGATGGAACAGGCGTTGCGACTCTCCCTCTCCCGCTTCAGCGTCGCCCTGGAGGGGATCCACGAGGAGCTGGACCGGGATCTGGAACACCTCCGCTCGCGACTGCGCAAGGGGGAGAGCCTGCGCGCCCTGCAACCGCTGGTGGACACCATCGTCCGCAAGCTGGACCGCTACGACACCCCGGGAGGGCGCCAGGAGGAGGAGACGAAGTGGCTGGAGACGCTGCTCGACCAGGTTCCCTGGCCCGACTCCGCCCAACGCTCGGTACGGGCGATTCGCCAGACCGCCGCCCAGGGGGGCGCCGGCCAGGCCATCGAACCGCTTCGCGCGCTGCTCGCCGATCTCCTCCGGGAAGCCCCTCCCGCCAGGGCCCCGGAACCTCACCCCGACTCCCCCCGTCAGGGGGGGCTGCTGGGCCGCCTGCTGGGCGGCCGGAAGGGAGAGGAGGGGGGTGAGACCGGCGAGCTGAACCGCTTCCTGGAGCGGATCCACCCCCCCGCCGCGGTGGAGGAAGGGTTCCGCTCCGCCTGCCGGCGCCTCCGCGAGGTGACCGAGAGCCGCATCCGCCTCTCGGTGCTCGACCACCTGGCCTCCCTTCTCAACCAGGCCCTCGCCGCCACCGAGCGGCTCTCCCTCAACGAGGCACTGCTGCAGCTCATGGAGCGGCTCTCCCTCCCCGCCGAACTCCAGCAGGCCGCGGCCGAGATCCGTCACCGACTGGAGAGGGAGGTGCGGGAGGAGGAGTGGCCGGAGGTACTCGAGGGGGTGGCGGAGCTGATCGCCACCCTGCGCAGCTCCATCCAGCGCGAGAAGAAGGATCTGGAGCAGTTCCTGGCGGAACTGGCCGACCGTCTCGACGGGATCGACTCCTTCCTCACCAACCTCCAGGAGGGACACCGCGCGGGACTGGAGGGGGGGCGCTCCCTCACCGCCGCGGTGCAGGAGAACGTGGAGGGGATCCGCCGCTCCTTCGCCGCCTCCGACGACCCCCGGCAGCTCAAGCTGGCGGTCCAGGAACGGCTGGCGGCCATCGACGACCACCTGGCGCGCTTCATCCGCGAGGAGGAGAGCCGCAGCCGGGAGGCGGAGGCGGCGGTGGAGGAGCTGAATCGCCGCCTGCACCTCCTCGAGGAGGAGGCGGCCCACCTGCGGTCACGGATCGGCGAGGAGCGGCGGCTGGCCATGGTCGACGGCCTCACCGGCCTCCCCAACCGGATGGCCTGGGACGAACGGGTGGAGGAGGAGTTCGCCCGCTGGCAGCGCTTCGGCCAACCCCTCTCGCTGCTGGTGATCGACATCGACCACTTCAAGCGCATCAACGACAGTTACGGCCACCAGGCGGGCGACCGGGTGCTCAAGACCATCGCCCAGCGGCTCCGGGAGCAGGTGCGTACCACCGACTTCATGGCCCGTTACGGTGGCGAGGAGTTCGTCCTGCTGATGCCGGGGGCCGACATCCGGGCCGCCTTCGAGGTGGCGGAGAAGCTGCGCCAGCGGGTGGCCGACAGCGGCTTCCACTACCGGGGCGAGCGCGTGCCCGTCACCATCTCCGGCGGGCTGGCCCAGTTCTTCCACGGCGACACCCCGGAGACGGTCTTCGAACGGGCCGACAAGGCCCTCTACCGGGCCAAGAACGAGGGCCGCAACCGCTGCATCATGGCCGACTGACAGGCTGTTGAAAAACACCGTTTTTTCGGCAGCCTGTCGGCCTTCGACAGGCCGTCAGGTTCTGGTGCTTTCCGCGGGGCGCCGACCCCGACACCTCCCTCCATCGACACCGTGCCGGCGGGATCAGCGCAGCGGACGGAGCTCGATCACCTTCACCGGGATCCCCCACATCTGGATCCCCACCATGCCGTGCAGCGGCTGGACCCTCCCCTCCACCCGCAGGCCGTCGCGCATCAGCTCCGCGGGCAGATCGCCCGGCCGGTAGCGCGCCCCGTCGTCGGCGACGATCCCCCAGAAGCCTCCTTCCAGGGGAATCCTCTTGAGGGTGCCGCGGATCTCCAGCACCTCCGGATAGGTGGGGGCTCCCTCCCCGTCCACCGAACGGCAGGCGAGCGGCCCCACCACCATCAGCAGGGCCAGTGTCAGCCATCGTGCCACACCTCGTCTCATCGCACCTCTTCCCATGACCCCCGGAGGACAGGAAATCAGAGTAGCGCGCCGGAGGGAGCAGAGGAAGGGGGCGTGGTAAAATCGGCCCATGACCGAGGAGAAACGAGGCACCAACCCCCCGCGCCGCCATCAGGGGGCCGACCACAGCGCCCCCTACCCGGTGAGCCGCCTGTCACCCGCCTTCGGCCTGGTGGACCTGGCGCGACAGATCAGCCAGGCGGACACCCTGCTGGCCGGCCGAACCCACGCCCGCCTGAAGCAGATCGGCGAGCAGATCCGCCACCTCCAGGAGCAGGCCCGCCAGGTGCTCGAGGAGGCCCAGCGCGACCACGACCTCCACCACGCCGAGTGCGCCTTCGAGAAGCGGCCGGGCCGCGTCTACCATCTCTATCGCCGTCCCGACGGCCGCACCTTCTTCTCCATGCTCGCCCCCGGGGAGTGGGGCGGCTCCCCGCCCCACCGGTTCCTCGGCTCCTGGCGGCTGCAGGCGGATCTCTCCTGGCGGCCGGCCGATCAGGCCGGAGAGGACGACGCCCTGGAAGAGGTGACGCGGCTCCTGGAAGGGCGGTGACCACCCAACCCGATGTGCTGATCGCCGGCGCGGGGCTGGCGGGAACCCTGCTGGCGCTGGAACTGCAGCGGCTGGGCGCCCGGGTGGTGCTGGCCGACGACGGCCGCCCCGGCGCCTCCCGCCTCTCGGCCGGCCTCCTCAACCCGGTGCTCGGCCAGCGTTTCACCCTCGACGGGCAGATGACGGGGCTGTTCACCACCGCACAACGCCACTATCGGCGACTGGAGTCGCGCCTCGAGCAGGCCCTCTTTCAGACCCTGCCCCTGATCCGGCTCTTCGCCGACGAACGGCAACGCCGGCGCTGGGAGCGGCGGCGGGAAGATCCCCGCTACGCCCCGTGGATCGTCACCCCCTCCCTGGTCGATCCCGACGAGGGGGTCACCTTCCGCGGCGGTCGGCTCCGGGTGACGCCCCTGCTCGACGCCGCCCGCCGTCACCTCGGCCAACGGGGTGCCCTGCTCCGCGGCCGGGTGGACGACACCACGCTCCGCCGGCTGCCGGGAGGCGGCCTCGGCTGGGGACGGCTGCGCCCGGGGCGGGTGGTCTTCTGTCAGGGGAGCCGGATGGGGGGTGTCGCCGCCTGGCGCCACCTCCCCCTCGCACCCGCCCGGGGAGACCTGCTCACCCTCCACTCCAGCTCGCCGCCACCCCCCGCGCCGCTCGTCCGCGGTCACTGGCTGCTGCCGGAAGGGGAAGACACCCTGCTCTGCGGTGCCACCTACGATCCCTTTCCCCTGCCACGGCCCGATCCCCGGGGCGCGCGCCGGCTGCTGGGGTGGGCCGCCACCCTCCAGCCGGACGTCCGCCTGATGCGCCACAAGGCAGGGGTGCGGGCCACCACCCCGGATCGGCTCCCCTGGCTCGGCGCTCACCCCCGCCACGCCGATCTCTTCCTCTGCAACGGTTTCGGCTCCCGTGGCAGCCTGCTGATCCCCGAGGCGGCGGAACGACTGGCGGCCCATCTCCTGGAGGGGGCGCCGCTGCCGCCTCTCTGGTGCCCCGACCGCCATGCCGGGCCGTAACGGGACGGACGCCGGCGGGGATCGTGCCACCCGGCGGCGACTCACCGAGCTGGCCCGACAGGCGGTCGGGGAACGCCTCCACCCCGGCGACACCGCAGTGGACGCGACCGCCGGCAACGGCCACGACACCCTCTTCCTCGCCCGGCAGGTGGGTGAAGGTGGACGGGTGCTCGCCTTCGACATCCAGGGCGAGGCGCTCGCCGCCACCCGCGCCAGGCTCGAGGCGGCGGGAGTGGCGCGGCGGGTCACCCTCCTGGAGACGAGTCATCACCGCCTGGGCGCCTTCGTCGGGCATCTCCCCCACCCGCCGCGCGCGGTGATGTTCAACCTGGGCTACCTGCCGGGCGGCGACCGCTCTCGCATCACCAACCCCGCCTCCACCCTGCCGGCCCTGGAGAGCGCCCTGGCGTGCCTGGCGGCCGGCGGCGTGCTCTCGGTGATCGCCTATCCGGGCCACCCGGGCGGCCACCAGGAAACGGAGGCGGTGGAGGCGTGGTTCCGCCGCCATCCCGGCTTCCGGCGAATCGGCCCCCACGGGGACCCGGCTC
>JALTLT010000298.1 GCA_027001815.1 Gammaproteobacteria bacterium
GACCACCGAAGAACGGGGTTTTTCGGCGGTCTGTTCGGCGGCCGGCGGGTCGCGTGGGTAGCTGGGCAGCGAGAAAATGGACTGGAGAGAAAACACTGCCGTAGTGATTCTCGGTATGCATCGCAGCGGTACCAGTTGGTTGACCGGTGCGTTGCAGCAGGCGGGTCTTCATCTGGGAAGACATCACACCTGGAACCCGTACAACCAAAAGGGAAATCGGGAGAATCCGGATCTCTTCGAGTTGCACGAAGAGATCCTGGCGAGGTCCGGATTCGCGTGGGATAGTCCCCCCCCGCTGGACGGAGAATCCCTCTGGACTCAGGGTTTCCTGTCCAGGGCGGAGAGACTCTGTGCCGAGATCGGGCAGAGGTCGCCGTGGGGATTCAAGGACCCGAGGACACTCCTGCTCCTGGACGGATGGCTGCAACTTCTTTCCAATGTTCGGCTGGTGGGGATCTTTCGGCATCCCCTGGCCGTGGCGGCCTCGCTCGAGAGCCGTAACCTGATGGCCCGGGACCGTGCACTGGAGCTGTGGCTCGAATACAATCTGCGGCTGATCGACGCGCATGAAAGGTTTGGGCCGTTTCCCCTGCTGAGTTTCGATTGGGAACGGGATCGTCTCCACGAGGCCCTCTTCCAGAGCTGTCGCACGCTCGGGCTGGACGATTCTCCCCACCGCCAGGACTTCTACGCCGAGGATCTGAAACACAATCGTGTGGTTTCGGGCCACCTTCCCGCAGAGGTGGAAGCGGCGTACATTCGCCTCAAGGCGTGGAGCGAGGGATCGTTGTGAGAGGCTGGTTTGGCCGCCGGCGACCCTTCCTCTCGGTGATCGTCATGGTCTATCGCATGCGCCGCCAGGCCCTCAACACCCTCAGATCCCTCGCCACCCCCTACCAGAGAGACATTCGCCGGGAAGAGTACGAGGTGATCGTCGTTGAAAACCCCTCGGAAGAGATGCTGGAAGGTGAGGATGTCACGGCATTCGGTCACGGTTTCCGCTATCTTCGAATGGCCGCCAATGATCCATCGCCTGCCGGGGCGGTCAACCACGCGGTGAACGCTGCGCGGGGAGAGGTGGTAGGTCTGATGGTGGACGGGGCGAGGCTGCTCACCCCCGGGGTTCTCGCACTGGCTCGCGACCTGTTGCGGATCAACCGCCAGGCGGTGGTCTCGGTCCCCGGATATCACCTCGGACACGAATTGCAACAATGTGCGGTGGAGTCCGGCTATGACGAAGAGACGGAGAAGCAGCTCCTCGATTCCATCTCGTGGCCCCGGGACGGCTATCGGTTGTTCGATGTCTCTTGTCTGAGCGGATCCTGTCAGACGGGCTACCTCCTCCCCATATCCGAGAGCAACTGCGTCTTCCTGTCGAGGGACCGGTTTTCCTCCATGGGAGGGCTCGATACCCGCTTTCGCTCCCCGGGGGGCGGCCTGGTGAATCTGGATTTCTACCGAAAGATATGTGAGCAGGAAGATTCGAGAACTTTCATTCTTCCGGGAGAGGGGACCTTTCACCAGTTCCACGGGGGAGTCACCACAAGTCGTGGCGACGAGAATCGGGAAGAATTGCTCCGTAAGATGTTCGAAGAATACGAGTCCATTGCTGGTCGGAGCTTTGCTCCTCCGCGCCACGAGATCGAGCTGTATGGTTCGGTGCCTCCATCCGCTCTCAGGTTCCTGCAGCATTCCGTGGAGCGGGCACTGAACAAGGGTGCCGGAACATGAACGGTGTGAAGCTATCCGTCATCGTCGTTGTCTACCGCATGCGACGGCAGGCAATGAACACCCTCCTCTCGCTTTCCGCCTCGTACCAGCAAGGGGTCCGGGAAGAAGACTACGAAGTGATCGTCGTCGAAAACGCCTCGGACCAGAATCTCGATCCGCAGGCGGTCTCGCGGCTGGGTGGCAACTTTCGTTACTACCTGAGAGAGGAAAACCTCCCCACCCCTGTGTTCGCACTCGACGAGGGCGTTCGAAGGGCTCGTGGCGATCAGTTATGCATCATGATCGATGGTGCCCGCATGCTCACGCCCGGTGTGCTGAGGCTGGGCATGTTGGCCGCTCACATGTTCCCGTTCCCTCTGGTCGCGGTTCCTGGTTACCATCTCGGCCGCGACCTGCATCAAGAGGTGGCCGGTGCCGGGTATGACAGCGAGGAGGAGGCACGGCTTCTGGAGTCCATCGGATGGCCTCAGGAAGGATATCGGCTGTTTGAAATCTGCTGTCTCAGTAATGCCAATCCTGGCGGGGTCATCAACCCGATGATGGAGTCCAACTGTTTCTTCTTTCGAAAGACGACGCTCGAGGAAGCGGGCGGGATCGATTTGCGGTTCGATCTTCCGGGAGGGGGCATGCTCAATCTCGACCTCTATCGGCGCATCGGCCTGGTTCCCGGAACGGAACTGGTCGTGACTCCTGGCGAAGGGTCGTTTCACCAGTATCATGGCGGGGTTACGACGCGCCATGATCGGGAGCGAGAAAGGCTGGTCCGGGAATTTCAGGAGCAGTACATCGATCTGAGGGGGGTGCGATTCCAGGGCCTGCGACGGCAACCCTTCCTGCTCGGCAGGGTTCCACCCCAGGCCTATTGGGTACTCGACCTCTCATCACGTCATGCATTGAACAGGTTGGAGAAGTTACGGAGACTTGGACATGACCTGTGGCCGGACGAGCCGGGTTCCGGAGCATGAGGCGAGAAAGCGCGCCGAGCGGGCGCCGGAGGAGAAGATGAAGATATATCTGCCCCCATCGATGAAATACTTCAGGCCCGAGTTCATGACCTTCAGTACCTGGGTCGATCATATGCCCTTCGGTTACGACCTCGTGGAGGCGCTCAAGCCGGCGCTGCTCGTGGAACTGGGTACCCAAGGGGGGTTGTCTTTCTTCACCTTTTGTCAGTCGGTGAGGGACCACAGTCTCGATACCGTATGCTACGCCGTCGACTGCTGGGAGGGGGACAAGCATGCCGACAAGTACGACGAGAGTGTCTTCGAGGCGGTCAAGGAGCATGCACGAAGACATTATCCCGGATTTGCCTATCTGATGCGCATGTATTTCAATGAGGCGCTTGCGCATTTTTCCGACGAGAGCATCGACTTGCTGCACATCGATGGACTGCATACCTATGAAGCCGTCGCCGAGGACTTTCGGAACTGGTATCCAAAGGTGCGCCCGGGCGGCGTGATTCTCTTTCACGATACCATGGCGAAGATGATGGACTTCGGGGTCTGGAAATTCTGGGCGGAACTCGAGGAAGACTACGAGACTTTCCTCTTTCATCATGGTTTCGGATTGGGGGTATTGCGCAAGCCGGGCGGGGAGCGTCCTTCATCGACACTCCTCGAGCTTTTGTTCGATGGGACCGATGCCGAGGCCGAGGAGCTGAGAAAGTTCTATGTATGTGCGGCCGAGTATCATGACTATCGACGAAAGGTAATGGGCTCTCGACAAGGCATGAAAGGAACGAAGTAATGCCCGGTTTTTTAGCCTTTCCGACTGTCGTGACATGAATAGAGG
>JALTLT010000299.1 GCA_027001815.1 Gammaproteobacteria bacterium
CCAGGGCCACCTCCGGCAGCGAGACCACCGACCCCATCACCGCCGACTCCACCTTCACCCTCACCTGTGACGGCACCGCGGGCTCCGCCAGCGCATCCGTGGCGGTGGCCGTGATCGATTCCCAGCCCTTCGCCGTCGACGACTCGGCCACTACCACCATGGAGACACCGGTGACGGTGAACGTGCTGGCCAACGACCAGAACCTCAACGATGCGCCGATCACCGTCTCCCTCTTCCAGTCACCGGCCAGCGGCGGCGCCACCGTGGAGGCCGACGGCAGCATCACCTACCAGCCCGATGCCGGGTTCGCCGGAACCGACCAGCTCATCTACATGGTCAGCGACGGCGATGGCGACAGCGCCACCGCCAACCTCTTCCTCACCGTGGAGTGCGGAACGTGCGCCATCGGCACCCTGGTGATGGTGAGCTGGAACCCCAATCCCGCCGAGGAGCAGATTGTGGGCTATCGGGTATACTTCGATACCACGGACACCGGCACCGGCACCCTGCTGACGGATACCGCCGATCTGACCAGTTTCGACGCCAACGCCCCGGCGGTCTCATTCGACGGGTGGACCGATCTGGGACTCAACCAGGGAGAGCAGGCCTGTTTCAAGGTGAGCGCATACAACGTCCTCGGGGAATCGGCCCCTTCGGCTGCAGTCTGCGTAACACTCTGAACCTCCAGGCCAATCAGAAGGGAGAATCAAATGGGACTCTATGACACCGACAAGCCTTCCATCGGAGTCTCGCGCCCCCGCTTGCCCGGACTGCTGGTCTGTCTCGTCTGGCTTGCGGGCATGGCGACCCCCTTCTCCTCCTCTGCCGCCACCGCGCTCTACGACGTATGGGAGATCCAGGTCACCAACGACAAGAGCTACGGCAACCCCTTCGATTTTCGCGAGATCGAACTCCAGGCCACCTTCACCTCGCCCAGCAACAAGACCTATGACTTCTTCGGCTTCTACGACGGAGACGGCCAGGGGGGACAGACGGGCAATGTCTGGAAACTCCGTTTCATGCCCATGGAGACCGGTACCTGGAACTACACCTACACCTGGACCGACGGAACCACCGGCGGCAGCGGCACCTTCGACGTGGTCGACACCGGCCTGCCCGGCCCCCTGCAGGTGGCCGCCGACAACCCTTGGTATTTCGAGACCGCCCGGGGAGAGCCGTTCCACTTCCGGGGACTGGGATTCCAGCACTGGCAGATCAATGTCTCTCGGGGTATCGTTACCGACCGGGCACAGCTCATGAGCGATATGCAGAAGGATATCGACCAAGGTTACAACATGTTCCAGGTGGATGGCTTGATCCGACGTTGCGCATCCCCGATCGAATCCTGGTGGCTTGAGTGCTCCGAAGCCGGCAAGACACGTTTTAACGTTGCCTTGTGGGACGGCTACGAAGAAATTCTCCGTTTCGCGAACGACCGGCAGGTCTATATCTTCCCCTTCGCGGGCATGTTCTACCAGGGGGAGCAGTACGATTTCACCACCTTCATGGTCTTCCTGCGCTACTGGGCGGCACGGTTCGGCCCCTTCTACAGCCACATGGGATGGAGCATGACCTGGGAGTGGACCGAGGTGCTCCAGGAGAGCTACGTCAACGACGTGATGACCTATCTGGATTCGATCACGCCTTTTCCCAAGCTCTACTCCATCCACGATGCCTCCCGGGCGAGCTTCGCCTCCTGGATGGGCTTCTCCCAGAGACAGCAGCAGGCCAACGATGTGTTCAAGGGAAACTGCAGAAGCTGTGGCCAGCACGGCGGCGTGGAGTCCCCTCACGACCAGCGGCCGATCATCGGTGCCGAAGACATCTGGGAGGCCCCGGCGGGGGAATGGGGCTTCCCGCGCAACGCCACCGAGGTCATGCGGGGGGCCTGGGGTGACGTGCTGGCCGGAATCATGCCACTCTACTCCGAGTGGAGCACAGTCGCCGGCGACGTCTTCGGCAAGGGCACCGGCAAGCCCCGAATCAAGATCCTGTTCGATTTCCTTTACTCGGAGGTGGACTACCGCCGGCATCAGTCCCTCAACGGCGCGGTCTCTGCGGCAGACCAGCAGGTGGCCTCGGGAATCCCGAACGAGGAGTACCTGGTCTACGACCAGGACGGCGGCAGCATCACGCTGGATCTGTCCGCCGCCCAGGGGGCAGTCTTCCAGGTCCTGTGGCTCGATCCCGCGACCGGCACCCGCTACCCACAGCCGGACACCGACGGCGGCAGCCAGATCACCTTCAACTCACCCATTGCCGGAGACTCCGTGCTCCTGCTGCGTTTACGGACAGACCCACAGCCCGCCACCGTTCCTTCCGGCGTCGCCGCTTCTACGAATTGAAAGGCCGAAGACAGCCGCCCATGCCAATCCCCGACAAGCAGCGGCCTATCTTCTGACACACTCTGGATACCCCCTGCCAGAACCGGGACAGCCGAATGAGAACATGCGTCCGAAACCCATCAGAAAGCGGGCGCGGCGTCCCCGGCTTTCCACTTTTCCAGATCCCACCCGAGAAGCCTCTCGAGTTCTTCAATAGCGGGAACATAGCGTTCACGAAGCTCGGCCTCTAAAACAGGATCGAGAACACGTTCAGATTCGGGCAGATCCTTGACGTTGAATTCATTTACCACGTCCCTGATTTGCTTCCGTAGTGGAAATGGCACGAGGTGCTTGAGGCGCCCGGTAATTGCATTTTCCCGGTTGAACATGGCAGCCAGAAGAGGGATCCGAGCCGCTGCCGCCTCGTTCTTGCGTACCGAGACGTCTGGCTCGAACTCGCGGTCGACTCCAAGGAAAATGAAAACCTTTTTACATGCGGAGATCGGAGCCTCCCGCAGCTCGTCGGTCTTCAGGATGAGGAACCGTTCCCGCGGAAAGAGCTCGAACCAAGCCTCAAGCTGCTGCGCGTAGAGACCACCCGAATAATAGTTAATCCAGGCGCGACTCCCGGACGCAAGCCGCTCCTCCTCCGCGGCCAGAGCTTCCCGGATCGAGAGGGTTTCGGACCCCCTTCTGACCATGTGAAGATAGTGTGACCAAAGCCGCTCTACAGGGTCTCGCAATACCACTACGAACCGGACGGCGGTGCCAATATCCTCCCTGATACGCTCGGCGACGGGATGTACACGATAGAGATACGACTGAGTCGCCTCACCCCGAATCTTACACCCCCCAGCCCTACCGAAATAACGCCGGGCATAGTATTCGATGCCTTTACAATAATGGGCATCCTCATCAAAAAACGCCGGTTCCTTGTCCTCAGTCATGTAGATGTCGGGATGCTGTCGGATCCAGTGATAGAGGCTGGTGGTCCCGCACTTTGGTGCTCCGATCATAAATAGATTGGGCAGCAACTCCATTTTCAACATCCTGTTAATCAACATTAATCTTGTCTCGGACGAGGCGATTCAGATCACCAACATTCTTCAGCGACTCCACTTCTTCCATCGTGAAACTGATTCCAAGCTCATCCTCGATCGCCGTAATCAGGCGCAGATGATGCAGTGAATCCCAG
>JALTLT010000300.1 GCA_027001815.1 Gammaproteobacteria bacterium
TCGTCGCGCGGCTCCGGACAGCCGGGGATGGCACTGGGCACCGGCGGTGATCGTCGGCTTCTTCCTGTTCGTCGTCTCGGTGGACGCAGTCTTTGTCACCGTCGCCACCAACGGCCTGCCGGAGTTCTCCCGCGACTGGATCCTTCCGGAGAAGGAGGGGAGAGGCGAGGTGCAGACCTCTTTTCCCGGCCTGTTGCAGGAGCACTACTATCAGCGAGAACACGAGTACAATGAGTTCCTGCGCCAGTTCGAGAGCCAGAAGGCGCGGGGATGGAAGGTACGCAAGGGGTGGCTCTCCGACCATCCGCGGGCCGGCAGGCCGGAACTCTTCCGGCTGGCCATCGAGGAGCGGGAGGGCAGGCCGGTGAGCGGTGCGGAGATCGTCGGCCTCTTCGAGCGTACCTCCTCCAGCGCCCTCGACCAGGAGTTCACCATGGCCGAGATCGGCCCCGGGCTCTACCAGACCAACCTCACCCTGCCGGAACCGGGTGAGTGGCGGGTCAAGATCATCATCCGCAAGGACGACTATCTCCACCAGATCCGCGCCGCTACACGTATCTACGACTGACTACGGGACGCTGCATGAGCGACCAGCCGGCCACCGACGAGAGCTGTTTCCACTGCGGATTGCCGGTGCCGCCGGGAAGTCACTACTCGGTGGAGATCGACAGCAAGCGGCGCGACATGTGCTGCCCCGGCTGTCAGGCGGTGGCCCAGGCGATCGTCGACAACGGCCTGGAGCAGTTCTACCGCTTCCGCACCGATCGGGCCCCCAATCCCGAGAACCTGGTGCCCGACGCCCTCAAGCGGCTCGACGTCTATGATCGTCCGGAACTCCAGCGCCAGTTCCTCGAAGAGGAGTCGGAGAGCGTAAAGCAGGCCTCGCTGATCCTCGAGGGTATCGTCTGCGCCGCCTGTGTCTGGCTCAACGAGCACCACGTGCGGGCTCTGCCCGGGGTGCTCGACTTCTCCATCAACTACTCGACCCACCGTGCCCGGGTGAAGTGGGACGACAGCCGCATCAAGCTCTCGCAGATCCTCCAGGCGATCACCGACATCGGTTACGTGGCCCACCCGTTCGATCCGCGACGCCAGGAGGTGTTGCACCGCAAGGAGCGCTCGCGGGCCATGCGCCGACTGGCGATCTCGGGCCTCGGTGCCATGCAGGTGATGATGCTGGCGGTGGCCCTCTACGCCGGCGACTACTACGGCATGGACGACACCATGCGCGGCTTCATGCGCTGGATCTCCATGCTCATCACCCTGCCGGTGCTCGTCTACTCGGCGGGCAGTTTCTATACGGCGGCCTGGCGTGACCTGAAGCGCCGCGCACTCGGCATGGACGTACCCGTCGCCCTGGCCATCACCGGCGCCTTTCTCGCCTCCGCCTGGGCCACCGTCACCAACAGCGGCGAGGTCTATTTCGACTCGGTGACCATGTTCACCTTTTTTCTCCTGGCGGGTCGCTTCCTGGAGATGAACGCCCGCCACCGCGCCGGCGAGGCAGCGGAAGAGCTGGTGCGCATGTTGCCGGTGACCGCCACCCGACTGACCCCGGACAGAGGCGAGGAGACGGTGACCGCCGGCGAGCTGGAACCGGGCGATCTGGTCCTGGTGCGTCCCGGGGAGACTCTCCCCGCTGACGGTCGCATCGAGGTCGGCACCAGCTCCATCGACGAATCGCTGCTGACCGGGGAATCGATCCCGGTGGAGCGCGGCCCCGGCGCGGAGGTGATCGCCGGGGCGGTCAACGTCGAGTCGCCGATCCGGGTGCGGATCGAGAAGGTGGGCGAGGAGACGGTACTCTCCTCCATCATCCGTCTCCTGGATCGGGCGCAGAGCGAGAAGCCGGCGATCGCGATGCTCGCCGATCGGGTGGCGGCGTGGTTCGTCGGCGCCCTGTTGCTGTTCGCCAGCGCCGTGTTCTGGTGGTGGTGGAGGATCGACCCCGACGAGGCACTCTGGGTGACCGTATCGGTCCTGGTGGTCACCTGTCCCTGCGCCCTGTCGCTCGCCACCCCCGCCGCGATCACCGCCGCCACCGGTCGCCTCACCCGTCTCGGTCTGCTCACCACCCGCGGCCACGCCCTGGAGACCCTGGCACGCGCCACCCACCTGGTGTTCGACAAGACCGGCACCCTCACCTGGGGCCGGCCCGCCCTGGAGTCGGTGGAGAGCCTGGGCCGCCTCGACGAGGAGCGGTGTCTCGCCCTCGCCGCCGGCCTGGAGCGCAATTCGGAACACCCCCTGGCGCACGCCATCGTCGAAGCGGCGGGAGAACCGGCAGAGATCGCCGAGGTGCGTGCCGAGCCTGGCCTCGGCCTGGAGGGGGTCCATGCAGGGCGGCGCTACCGGATCGGACGTGCTGCCTGGGTGGCCGAACTCTCCGCCGCTGCCGTCCCGGAGGGAGGGGGTGTCACCGAGGTCTTCCTGGGAGACGAGGAGGGGCTGCTGGCCCGTCTGCGTCTCGCCGACCGGCTGCGTGACGAGGCCGGGGAGACGGTGACCCGCCTGCAGGCGCTGGGACTGAAGGTCGTCCTTCTTTCGGGCGACACCCCGGAGGTGGTGAGCCGGGTGGCCCGAGCGTTGGGGATCGAAGAGCACGCCGGAGGGATGCTGCCCGACGAGAAGCTGGCCCGGGTCCGCGAGCTGCAGGCGGGAGGTGCTGTGGTCGCAATGGTGGGTGACGGGGTCAACGACGCGCCGGTGCTGGCCGGTGCCCAGGTCTCCCTGGCGATGGGTGGGGGTACCCAGCTCGCCCATGCCAGTGCCGACATGGTGTTGCTGTCGGAGAATCTCCTCCACCTGGTGGAGGGGGTGGAGACCAGCCGCCGGACCCTGAAGGTGATCCGCGAGAACCTGGGCTGGGCAGTGGTCTACAACCTGATCGCCCTGCCGCTTGCGGCGGCGGGCTGGATCCCTCCCTGGGGCGCCGCCATCGGCATGTCCACCAGTTCGCTGGTGGTGGTCCTCAACGCCCTGCGCCTGGCCGGGCGTCGGGAGGGGCGCGAAGCACCGGAGCACGGTACAATGAGTCCGTCGATCCGCGGAGATGCCCGATGAACATCCTCTACCTGCTGATTCCCCTGAGCGTGCTGTTTCTCGGCATCGCCGTCGGTCTCTTCCTGTGGGCGGTGAAGAGCGGCCAGTACGAGGACATGGAGGGCCCCGCCTGGCGCATCCTGATGGACGAGGACGATCCGCGGATTCCTCATGGAAAGTCCCGGGAAGAGGGGCGCGACGACCTGGAGAAATAGCCCGACCCCGCCTCGTCGGGTTCGATACGGAAGCGGAGATCCATGTACACCATACCCCCCGACACCGTGCCCCGCCGCGGGCCGGGAGAACACCTCCTTCCCCTTCTTGCGATCCTTTTCGCCTCCCTGCTCGCCGCGTGCGGCGGCAGCACCCCCGTCAAGCCCGACCAGCCGGCCGAAACGGGACGCGTCATGGGATTCATGGCCTCCGTCGACTACTTCGACCGGGAAGGCGAGATGCTGCCCCCGGCCGAACG
>JALTLT010000301.1 GCA_027001815.1 Gammaproteobacteria bacterium
CGCTGCCCGGTTCCGGCAACCGCACCGGCGGGAAGAGGGGCAAACCGGTCTGTTCAGGATTTTGGATGGATTCCAAAAATGGTTGCATCCGCATTTGCCGCCAGCCCGATTTTCATACTAGCAAGGTTTTCGCAAATGCATAATGCCGCGGGAATCGGCCTATAGAAGAATCAGTTGTTCATGAATAACTGATATTCGCCGGTAAACCGGGTTTTCCGGAACGGTTCACGCGAAATGGCCATGGCCATGCAGGTCGTTTTCCATTCTGACGCGCCTGCGTCGGCATCGTCGTTCAGCCGGCGGAGCCACGCGGTCCGCCGAGCCGATCGATGATTCGATCGGCGGCCTGGAAGGCATTGGCATAGATGGTCCAGGTGACTGGTGCGTTGCCGGCATCGGGCATGAAGCTGCCGTCGGTCACGTAGAGGTTTTCCACGTCATGCGCCCGGCAGTCGGCATCCAGAACCGTGGTTTGCGGATCGCTGCCGAACCGGGAGGCGCCGGCCACAAGATTGGTTGGCGGCTTGCCCGAGGCAAAGGAGACCACGTCCCGGGCGCCCAGGCGTTTCAATACTTCGGCTCCACGGGCGGCCAGGTACCAACCCAACTGCAGGTTCCTTCTGTGCTTGCCATTTTCACGAACCTCGACAGGCTGTTGAAAAACACCGTTTTTCGACGGCCTGTGCCGCGGTGCATGGATGCACCGCCGTGTTCAATGACGCCAGGTCATTGAACACGTGAGGAAGCCGGAAATCGCATTTTCGGCTGCCGGCGTCGAAAAAGGCCAGGACGGCCTTTTTCAACATCCTGCCAAGGGCTCGTACTGGTCCGGCACAGATTCTATATTCGATGCAGGCTCCGTGTGGCACCCCGACTCTGACAACGGGCAACAGGCCGGAGCGCCGGGAAAACATGGCAGCAATCCCACCTGTGTCTGGGCCATCCGTACCGGTGATATCGCTACGCTCCCGGTCCCGGCAGCACTCTGGCTGTTCAGCAACAGACTATTGTGCCGCTGCGCCTGGGGAAAGGCCCCCCGTCCCAGCGGGGATAGGTCACTCCCACTCGATGGTTCCCGGTGGCTTGCCGGTCACGTCGTAGACCACGCGGGAGAGGCCGGGCACCTCGTTGACGATGCGGGTGGAGACCTTTTCGAGAAATTCGTGGGGCAGATGGGCCCAGCGGGCGGTCATGAAGTCCACGGTCTCGACCGCCCGCAAGCTCACCACATGCTGGTAGCGGCGGCCGTCGCCGGTGACGCCCACCGACTTCACCGGCAGGAAGACCACGAAGGCCTGGCTCACCTGATCGTAGAGGTCGTGTGCGCGCAGCTCCTCGATGAAGATGTGATCCGCCAGACGCAGGGTGTCGGCGTACTCCTTCTTCACCTCGCCGAGGATGCGCACCCCGAGGCCCGGACCCGGGAAGGGATGGCGGTAGACCATGTCGTAGGGCAGACCCAGCTCCACGCCGAGCTTGCGCACCTCGTCCTTGAACAGTTCCCTCAGGGGTTCGAGCAGTTTCAGCTTCATGAACTCGGGCAGGCCACCCACGTTGTGGTGGGACTTGATCAGATGGGCCTTGCCGGTCTTGGCACCGGCCGACTCGATCACGTCCGGATAGATGGTGCCCTGGGCCAGCCACTTCACGTCGGTGAGCTTCTCGGCCTCCTCCTCGAAGACCTCGATGAACAGATTGCCGATGATCTTGCGCTTCTGTTCCGGATCGGTGACGCCCTCGAGGGCGTCCAGGAAGCGGCTCTCCGCATCCACCCGGATCACCTTCACGCCCATGTGCCTGGCGAAGGTGGTCATCACCTGATCACCTTCCTGGTAGCGCAGCAGCCCGTTGTCCACGAACACGCAGGTGAGCTGTTCGCCGATGGCCTTGTGCAGCAGGGCCGCAACCACGGAGGAATCGACCCCGCCGGAGAGACCCAGCAGCACCTGGTCGGAGCCCACCTGCTCACGGATCCTCGCCACACTGTCCTCGATGATGTTGTCGGCGGTCCACAGGGCCTCGCAGCCGGCGATCTCCTGGACGAAACGCTCGATGATACGCTGCCCCTGGCGGGTGTGGGTCACCTCCGGGTGGAACTGGATACCGTAGAAATGGCGCGTCTCGTCGGCCATGCCGGCGATTGGCGCGCTGTCGGTGGAGGCCATCAGCTTGAAACCCGGCGGCATCTCTTCCACCCGGTCGCCGTGGCTCATCCATACGTCGAGCAGGCCGTAGCCCTCGGGGCTGGTGTGGTCCTCGATGTCACGCAGCAGGGCCGTATGGCCGCGCGCGCGAACCTGGGCATAGCCATACTCGTGATGCTCGGCCATCTCCACCTTGCCACCGAGCTGGGCCGCCATGGTCTGCATGCCGTAGCAGATCCCGAGCACCGGCACCCCCAGCTCGAAGACCACGTGCGGCGCCTTCGGCGCCTCCTCGGCGGTCACCGTCTCCGGCCCGCCGGAGAGGATGATGGCCTTCGGAGCAAAGGCGCGGATCTCGTCCTCGGCCATGTCCCAGGGATGGATCTCGCTGTAGACACCGGCCTCACGCACCCGGCGGGCGATGAGCTGGGTGTACTGGGAGCCGAAATCGAGGATCAGGACGCGATCCTCGTGGATGTTGCGGTGGCTGCTCAATTCGGGGTGCTCCTGGGCTTTGCGGTACGGCGGCAGGGAGAGACCGTCGCCGGCGACGATCGGGGAGGCCGGCGGCGGTCAGTCCAGCCGGTAGTTGGGTGCTTCCTTGGTGATGGTGACGTCGTGCACATGGCTCTCGCGCATGCCGGCACTGGAGACCCGGACGAAATGGGGTTTGGTACGCATCTCCTCCATGGTGGCGGCGCCCACGTAGCCCATGCTGGAGCGGATGCCACCCAGCAACTGGTGCACCACGTTGACCAGCGGCCCCTTGTAGGGGACCCGTCCCTCGATCCCCTCCGGGACCAGCTTGTTGACGTTGCCGTTGCCATCCTGGAAATAACGGTCGCTGGAACCCTGCTGCATGGCGCCGATGGAACCCATGCCGCGGTAGGCCTTGTAGGAACGTCCCTGATAGAGTTCCACCTCTCCGGGCGCCTCCTCGGTGCCGGCGAAGAGTCCCCCGATCATGCAGCAGTGGGCGCCGGCGGCCAGCGCCTTGGCGATGTCTCCGGAGAAGCGGATGCCGCCATCGGCGATCAGCGGCACACCGGTGCCTTCCAGCGCCTCGGCGACGTTGGAGACCGCAGTGATCTGCGGGACACCGACACCGGCGACGATGCGGGTGGTGCAGATGGAGCCGGGTCCGATGCCCACCTTGACCGCGTCGGCGCCCGCCTCCACCAGGTCGCGGGCCGCCTCGGCGGTGGCGATGTTGCCACCGATCACCTGCACCTGAGGGAAGGTCTCCTTGACCCAGCGGACCCGGTCCAGTACCCCCTGGGAGTGACCGTGGGCGGTGTCCACCACGATCAGGTCCACCTCCGCCTCCACCAGCGCGGTGACCCGCGCCTCGGTATCGGCCCCGGTGCCGACCGCCGCCCCGACCCGCAGGCGGCCCCGCCCGTCCTTGCAGGCCAACGGGTAGTCCTTGGACTTCTGGATGTCCTTGACGGTGATCATGCCGCGAAGCTGAAACTGCTCGTTGACCACCAGCACCTTCTCGATGCGGTGCTCGTGCAGCAGCTTGAGGGCCTCCTGCTGGTCGGCCCCCTCGGGGACGGTCACCAGCCGCTCCCTGGGTGTCATGATGGAGGAGACGGGGCTCTCCATGCGTGTCTCGAAACGGAGATCGCGGCTGGTGACGATGCCCACCAGATCCTCACCCTTCACCACCGGTACACCGGAGATGTTCTGCGAGCGGGTCAGTTCCAGCACCTCGCGGATGCTCATGTCGGGAGGAACCGTGATCGGGTTGGAGATTATGCCGCTCTCGAACTTCTTCACCTGCCTCACCTGGTGGGCCTGCTCCTCCACCGACATGTTCTTGTGCACGATGCCCAGCCCCCCCTCCTGGGCCATGGCGATGGCCAGACGGGCCTCGGTGACGGTATCCATGGCCGCCGAGATAATGGGGATGTTGAGGCGGATGTCGCGGGTGAGTTGGGTGGAGAGGTCGACGTCACGCGGCAATACCGTGGAGTGGGCGGGAACCAGCAGTACGTCGTCGAAAGTGAGGGCTTCCTGGAGAATTCGCATGGGCATAAGGTACCGAAAGCTGAGGATCCTGTGGAACTCGGGCGGGGCACCGCCGGAGGCGACCACGCTGCGGGCGCGGGTTTGGACTGGTTGTTTCCGCCTTCATCCACCCGCCGGTCCGGCGGGACGGGGCAGCGTGGAGGAGGGTGCACCCTCGGCCCGATTAACAGGCTGTTGAAAAACACCGTTTTTCGGCAGCCTGTGCCGCGGTGCATGGATGCACCGCCGTTTTCAATAACGACAAGTCATTGAAAACGTGAGGAAGCCGGAAATCGCATTTTCGGCTTCCGGCGTTGAAAAAGGCCAGGACGGCCTTTTTCAACATCCTGTTAAAGGGATCTATTATAGGATTTGACGCCCCATGGGTAAACTGGTTAGCCTAAGCGCGTGTCGATGACACCCTCACCCGGGGTGAGGTTTCACAGAGATGGTGGAAGTACCCCACGGGGTACTTACCCCACGGCAGACCGCTCCATCGACACGACCATTGGATCATGACTGTACGACCACCCGGGGCGTCCGCGCGATCTGCCGGGCCGGCGGCCGACAAGGCGGCGGGCCTGGCGGAAAAGGAACGGGCTCCGGACACCACATTGACCCCGTCGCCGTACCCGTCGCAGCGGGGTCGACAACAAGATCGGTCAATTTCGCTATCGTGGAGGAGAGACCCTTATGAAGAAGACCCTCGTTGCCCTTTCCCTGGCCGCCACCCTGGCTTCCACCGCGGCGTTCGCGGAGGTGACCCGCCAGCAGGCCGGTGATGCCATCACCCAGGCGGTGATCGCCAACAACAAGGTCTCCGCCGCCGGCTTCGAGTGGCGCGACACCTACAAGAAGCTGATCCAGCCCGCCAAGGCGGCCTACAAGAAGGGCGATTACGACAAGGCCTTCAAGCTTGCCGAGAAGGCGCGCGCCCATGCGGAACTCGGCATGAAGCAGGCGGAAGTGGCCGCCACCGCCGGCCCCCGCTTCTGATCCCTTGCGTCGGGTCGGCCCCCGTGGCCGACCCGTCTTCCTTCTCCCTCTCGTCAGGCAACCCCCCCCCTGCTACCATAGCGGGGCCATGCCGTCTCCCACGCAAGATGCGGCCTCCCGCCGCGACATCTACACCGTATCCCGCCTCAATGCGGAGGTGCGGGCCCTCCTGGAGGGCAGTTTCCCCCTCCTCTGGATCGAGGGAGAGATCTCCAATCTCGCCCGGCCGGCCTCTGGCCACATCTATTTCAGCCTGAAAGACGCCCGCGCCCAGGTGCGCTGCGCCATGTTCCGCAACCGCAACCTGCGGCTGCGGTTCCAGCCCGCCAACGGCATGCAGGTGCTGGTGCGCGCCCGCATCACCCTCTACGAAGGGCGCGGCGAATTCCAGCTCGTGGTGGAACACATGGAGGAGGCGGGCGAAGGGCGCCTCCAGCGGGAGCTGGAGATCCTCAAGCAGCGCCTGGCGGCCGAGGGGCTCTTCGACCAGGCGCTGAAGCGCCCTCTGCCCCCCCTCCCCCGCCGCATCGGCGTGATCACTTCCCCCACGGGTGCCGCCATCCGGGACATCCTCTCGGTCCTGCGTCGACGCATGCCATCCATACCGGTGCTGATCTACCCCGTGCCGGTACAGGGTGAGGGGGCGGCCGAGGCGATCGCCCGGGCCATCGCCACCGCCTCACGGCGGGCCGACTGCGACCTCCTGATCCTGGCCCGGGGCGGGGGCTCCCTCGAGGACCTCTGGCCCTTCAACGAGGAGGTAGTGGCACGCGCGATCCGCTCCTCCGCCCTGCCGGTGATCAGCGGCGTCGGCCACGAGATCGACTTCACCATCAGCGATCTGGCGGCGGATCACCGTGCACCCACCCCTTCCGCCGCCGCCGAGAGCGCGGTACCGGACCGCCGGGAGCTGTCGAGCCGGCTGACGAGATACCGGCAGCAGCTCGTCACCGCCATGGAGGGCCGGCTGACGGGCACCCGTCTCCGGCTCCGCCATCTCGCCACCCGTCTCCAGCAGCAGCAGCCGATCAACCGCCTGTTGCAGCATCGGCTGCGTCTCGACGAGCTGGGCATGCGCATGGGACGGGCGATACGCGGTGTGATCGAGATACACAGACACCAACTGCACCGGCAGCAGGCACGGCTCTCCGGCCACGATCCCCGACGGCGTGTGGAGAGGCTGAGGCTCCGGCTCGCCCCCCTGCAGCAGCGTCTGGCACGCGGCGTGGGGGAACAGATCGACCGCCGCCGCGAGCACTTGCGTACTCTCGTGGCCACCCTCGACGGCATCAGCCCCCTGGCCACGTTGGGACGTGGCTACGCCATCGTCTCCCGCCTGGAGGATGGCCGGGTGATCCGTGACGCCCGTGACGCGAACCCGGGCGAACGGGTGCGCGCCCGCCTCGCCCGCGGCGCCCTGCTCTGCCGGGTGGAGGAGAGAGAAGAGTGAACGGCAGCACCGGCGCAACCACTTCACCCGCCCCCCGGCGGCCATCCCCCCTCCTGCTGCTGGCGGCAATGCTGCTGCTCCTCCCGCCGACCTCCCTTGCCGCCCTTCCCCGGCACGATCCGGTACCCGGTGGCGTGGCGGTGATCGACCTCGGCCCGGAGGATCACCCTCCTGCCGTCCGTTACGGCGAGAAACGGGTCCTGGTGCTCCCGCGCGACGGCCGCTGGTACGCGGTGGTCGGCCTCGGGCTGCAGGAGAAACCGGGCCCCCGCACCCTGGAAGTCCGGGTGGAGGGGGGGACGCCACGGCGGGTGACGTTCGAGATCGGCCACCGGGAGTACGAGACACAACGTCTCACCCTCAAGAACCGGCGTATGGTCAACCCCTACAAGAAGGATCTCGACCGTATCGCACGGGAACGCAAACGGATCCTCTCCGCCCTGCGCCACTGGCAGGAGCGCCCCCTCTCCGACCTCACCTTCTTCCGCCCCGCCGAGGGGCCCCTCAGCAGTCGTTTCGGCCTGCGACGCTACTTCAACGATCAGCCCCGCAAGCCGCACAGCGGCCTCGACATCGCCGCTCCCCGAGGCACGCCGGTGGTGGCCCCGCTGGACGGAACGGTGATCGAGGCGGGCGACTTCTTCTTCAATGGACGCACCCTCTTCCTCGACCATGGACAGGGGCTGGTCACCATGTACTGCCACCTGGAGGAGATGAGTGTCCGTCCCGGCGATCGGGTACGTGCCGGCGAGCCCATCGGCCGGGTCGGCAGCAGTGGCAGGGTCACCGGCCCCCACCTCCACTGGTCGGTGAGTCTCAACGGCGTGATGGTCAATCCGGAACTCTTTCTCGACGCGGAGTGAGGGCCTCTTCACCGGGGGTTCCCCGTTGGTGAATATTACCCATTCTCCGGCGTGTCATATCTCTGGCGCCTGCCAGGCCCTTTGCCTATACTCGAGGTTATCGGGTCATGTGCGGAAGGCACGTGCCTGCGGAGAGGGTCCTGCCCGAACAGAAGGCATTCCCATTGCCACCACTGCCCGAAGGATACCACCTTGCCCGGTGGCCCCTTTCACGGAGGAAAGGAATTCGGCACCCTCCCGACAGGAACCCCGGCAAAGGATCCGCAACATTGGCACGACCTCCCTTCTCGGCGAGGAGGAGGGTCGTGGACGGCCGTTGGGGAACAGCATCTCCCCCGCTGCCAATCCAGAAAACATTGCATACCTAACGAGGTAACGACATGATGCGCAATGCAATCCGATCCATCCTGCGACTCGCCGCTGCCACCTCCCTGGTGGGCGCGCTTGCCGCTCCCCTTGCTGCCCAGGCCACCCCGGAGCGCCCCAAGTGGGTGCCAGGCGAGGTGATCGTGAAGTTCAAGGAGGGTGTCGGCCCGGCCCAGATCCAGCAGTTCCATTCCGCCTACAACCTGAAGACCCTGCGTCGGTACAAGCTGGTGGCGGCCGAACATCTCAAGCTGCCCAAGGGATGGACCGTGGAGCGAGCCCTGGCCACTCTCGGTAACCTGGGCATCATCGACAGCATCAGCCCCAACTACTACCGCTACATCGACGCCATCCCCAACGACAGCCAGTTCGACCAGCTCTGGGGCATGCACAACACCGGCCAGACCGGCGGCACACCGGACGTGGACATCGATGCCCCGGAGGCGTGGGACATCACCACCGGTGACGCCAACGTCGTTGTGGCGGTGATCGACAGTGGCATGCAGCTCGACCACCCTGACCTCGCCGGCAACCTCTACGTCAACCCCGGCGAGATCCCCGGAAACGGCATCGACGACGACGGCAACGGCTACGTGGACGACGTCCACGGCTGGGACTTCGTCGCGAACGACAACGACCCCGGCCCCGCGGGCGGAGGGTGTGGCGGGCACGGCACCCATACGGCCGGCACCATCGGTGCGGTGGGCAACGACGGTCTCGGCGTGGCCGGCGTCAACTGGAACGTCCAGATCATGCCCCTCCGCGCCTTCAAGCCGATCCTCGTGATCTTCTGCGGTGGTGACGATGCGGCCCTGATGGCCTCCGTGGAGTACCACACCATGATGGGCGTGCGGGTCTCCAGCAACAGTTGGGGCGGGACCGGCTACAACGGCGCCATGGAAGCGCTGATCCGCGCCTCCAAGTCGGTGTTCGTCGCCGCGGCCGGCAACGACGGGCGAAACAACGACTCCACACCGCAGTATCCTGCCAGCTATGACGTGGACGGCATCATCGCAGTGGCGGCCAACGACCACAACGGTGCCCTCGCCAGCTTCTCCAACTATGGTGCCAGCGTGGATGTCTCGGCGCCGGGGGTCGGGATCCTCAGCACCCTGCCCACCGACAGCTGGGGCGCCTTCGATGGCACTTCCATGGCCACCCCGCACGTCGCCGGCATTGCGGCCCTTCTGCTCAGCGTCGACCCCAACCTCACCGTCAACGAGATGAAATGGGACATCCTCAACGGCATCGATGCCGGCGGACTTCCCGTTCTCACCGGCGGCCGGGCCAACGCATACAAGGCACTGCAGAATGCCCTGACCGCCCCCGAGGTGGCTGCCTCGGTGACCTCGCTCAGCGGCAGTACCGTGTCGCCGGGCGGCTCTGTCACCTACTCGGCCTCGGTCACCAACACCGGTACCGTCACCCGTACCACCAAGGTGAGGCTCTACGCCAGGCTCGCCGACGGCACGGAGGTCTCCCTGCTCGGTCCGGCGACCATCACGCTGGCTCCCGGTGAGACCCAGAGCGTCACGCAGACCAAGACCGTACCTGCCAGCCTCGCTCCCCAGGATGTGGAGGTGGTGGCCCAGGCAGAGTCGGACGTGAGCTTCGACGAGTCCACCATCGTCTACACCATCGTCCCCTGAAGGGAGGGGGAGGTCGTCGGGGAGAGGGCAGGGAACGCCCCTTCCCGGCGACTTTCCGATACGACACATCACTTCCCGCACCTGCACAACGACAACAGAACCCCTTTCCCGGCGTGAGGGACGGCCCGGCGCTCTCTCTTCACAGACCGCGGCCATCCCCCAGCCGTCTGCTTCCGCTCACCGTCACGCGGACAGCAGCAGGAACCGACACACAAGGAGAACCAACACCATGATCAGAACCACCATTCGACGCGTCGGCGTCGCCGCCGCCGTATCCATCGCCCTGGCCGGCGGCGGAGCACTCGCCGCGACTGCCCAGGCGGCCCCGCCGGCAACACCCGCCTTCATGCCGGGAGAAGTGATCGTGACTTTCAAGGAGGGGGTCGCCCTCGATCAGGCGAATGCCTTCATCGAGGGATACGGCGCCACCGCTCTCAAGCGGTTCTCCACCATCAACGCCTGGCACCTCAAGCTCCCCGAAGGGATGAAGGCGAAGGAGGCGATCTCGCTGCTGGGTTCCTCCGACCTCGTCCAGAGTGTCGATCTCAACTGGCTGCGCCAGCCCTCCGCCATCCCCAACGACACCCTTTTCGGTGAACTCTACGGGCTGCACAACACCGGGCAGACCGGCGGCACCCCTGATGCAGACATCGATGCCCCCGAGGCGTGGGACATCACCACCGGCGATCCCAACGTGGTGGTCGCCATCATCGACAGCGGCACCAGCCTGAACCATCCCGATCTCGCCGGCAACCTGTGGGTCAACCCCGGAGAGATCCCCGGCAACGGCATCGACGACGACGGCAACGGCTACGTGGACGACGTCAACGGCTGGGATTTCACCGGCAACGACAACGATCCTTCCCCCACCGGCGGGAGCTGCGGCGGCCACGGTACCCACACCGCGGGAACGGTCGGCGCGGTGGGTAACAACGGGGAGGGTATCACCGGCGTCGCCTGGAACGTGCAGATCATGCCGCTGAAGGTATTCCGCCTCTTCTTCGGCCTCTGCTCCGCCCCCGATTCGGCCCTCATCGGTGCCATCGAGTACTCGGGCAAGATGGGTGCAGCCATCTCCAACAACAGTTGGGGTGGCGGTGGCTATTCGGCGGCCATGGAGGATGCCATCCGTGCCAGCGAGACGCTGTTCGTGGCAGCCGCCGGCAACGATGCCCGCAACAACGACTCCACGCCTCAATATCCGGCCAACTACAACCTGGACAACGTCCTGGCCGTGGCCGCCACCGACAGCAACGACGCCCTGGCCAGCTTCTCCAACTACGGCACCTCCGTCGAGGTGGCGGCGCCCGGCGTCGGTACCCTCAGCACGGTCCCCTACGCCTCCATCAACAACGTCACGGTCAGTGGCGTCACTTACAACGGCAACTGGATCGAGAACGCTGCCCGGATCAGCGCCAGCGGTCCGCTGATGGATGGCGGTCTGTGTGACTCGGTGGGTGCATGGGGGGGCGCCATCGTCCTCTGCGAACGCGGCAACATCACCTTCTTCGAAAAGGTGAGCAACGCCCAGGCGGGCGGCGCCGCAGGGGTGCTGATCTACAACAACGCACCCGGCAACTTCAACGGCACCCTGGGTGCCGGCAACAGTTCGGCGATCCCGGCCATCAGCCTCACCCAGGCAGACGGTCAGTATCTGGTCGCCAACGAGCTGGGCAACATCGCCGACCTGGTCAGCATCTACGATCCCAACGGCAACGGCTACGACTACTTCTCCGGCACCTCCATGGCCACCCCGCACGTGGCCGGCCTGGCGGCACTGCTGAAGGCGCAGGATCCGAGCCTCACCCATCGCGAGATGCGCTGGATCATCATGAACAGCGGTGACAACAAGGGCCTGCCGGTGGAGACCGGTTCCCGGGTCAACGCCTTCAACGCCGTCTCCATGGCCGCGGCAGGCCCGGAGATCTCCATCACCATCACGCCGCTCGGCCCGACCACCGTGTCTCCCGGCAGCACCGTCACCTATGAGGCGGTGGTAACCAACAACTCGGGAGCCGCAGCCACCGTCCAGGCGATGGTCTATGCCCGCCTCGACAACGGTCAGGAGATCACCGTCGCGGGCCCGGTCACCATCGCCAACCTGGCGGCCGGCGGCAGCGTAAACCGTACCTTCACCGCCAGGGTCCCCAACTCCTTCGCCCCCGGGCAGGAGGTGGATCTCATCGGCCAGGTGGTCTCGGCCAACACCTTCGACGAGGCGCTGGTGACCTACACCATCCAGTAGTCCGTCGAATCAAGGCAGGGCCCGGGAGGGGCTGCGGCGTCCGCCGCGGCCCCTCTCTTTTTGCCGGGTGCCGAAGAGGCCGCTCAGGCACGGACGAAGAGAGCGATCGACTCCACATGAGCGGTATGGGGGAACATATCCATCACCCCCGCCGCCTCCAGACGGTAGCCGTGAGTGCGCACCAGCTCGCCCGCATCCCGCGCCAGGCTGCCGGGGTGGCAGGCTACATAGACGATCCGCCCGGGCCGGGCGGCGGCTACCACCCCGAGGATCTCCAGGGCCCCCGAGCGGGGAGGGTCGAGCAGTACCCGGTCCCACCGCCGGAGCGCCCAGGGAGCCTGACGAGCCGCCTCGCCGGAGAGGTCGGCCACATGGAAGGAGACATTCCGGACACCGTTCTCCTCGGCATTGGCGCGCGCCTTGAGGATCAGCTCCCCGGCACCCTCGACGCCCACCACCTCGCTCGCGCCCCGGGCGAGGGGGAGAGTGAAATTGCCGATCCCGCAGAACAGGTCGAGCACCCTCTCCCCGCCGTCGAGTTCCAGCAGCTCCAGCGCACGGGCCACCATCGCGCGGTTGATGTCGAAGTTCACCTGAGTGAAATCGGAGGGTTCGAAACGCAGCCTCAGATCCCACTCCGGCAGAAGGTAGTGGAGGCGGGAATCGGCGGGCCACAGGGGGTGCAGGGTGGCAGGTCCACCCGGCTGCAGCCAGACGTGGATTCCCCGCTCGCGGCCCCAGCAGGTGAGCCGTTCGAGATCCGGCTCGGCGAGGGGATCCAGGTGCCGGAAGGCGAGCGCCGCGGCATCGTCCGCTACCGCCACCTCGATCTGGGCGATGCGGTCACGGGCCCGGAGACCGCCGATCAGTTCCGAGAGATCCAGGAGGCGATCTCCGACCGCCGGATGGAGAACGGGGCACACTTCCATATCCGCCACCCAGGGCTTGTGCCGCTCACGGAAGCCGACCAGCACCCTCCCCTTCTTGGGGACATCGCGCACCGCCAGGCGAGCCTTGCGGCGATAACCCCAGACCGGGCCGGTCAAGGGCGGCAACCAGCGCTCCGGCTCCACCCCGCCGATCCGCCGCAGGTTCTCGCGCAGGATCTTCTCCTTGTGGACGATCTGTCGTTCCGGAGCCAGATGCTGGAGAGCGCATCCTCCGCAGTAGCCGAAGTGGGGACAGCGGGGCTCCACCCGCTCCGGCGACGGTTCC